>JBGPAT010000040.1:0-13827 GCA_041480885.1 Anaerolineae bacterium | reverse complement strand
GGCCGGGTTTAAAGTGTGCGCAGGAGGTGGGGGCGGTGCGCGACGCGCCATTACATCTAAACTGTCTGACGGTTGTTTACCAGTCAGCAAGGTATATAATGTCGCCCCCAACGCGTATATATCGCTCTGGGCATCGGTTGTTCCTGTCCCATATTGTTCGGGCGGCGAGTAGCCGGGTGTCATCGCGCGGGCGCCCGTGGTTGTTGCCTGCGGGCCTTGGACCAGCTTGGCCAGGCCAAAATCCAGCAAAAAGATCGAGCCGTCGGGAGCGATCTTGACGTTGCCCGGCTTGACATCGCGGTGCAATATCGAGGGCTTGCGTGTGTGGAGATACGTCAGTGCGTCACATATGGCCGCGCCGACCATCACGGCGTCTTCCTCGGAAATCGTTCCCACGCGCTCCATTCGCTGGCGCAGATCCTCGCCCTCGATGAAGTCCATGACCAGGTACTGACCCTGGTCGCCGACCGCGAAATGATCAGAGACGCGCGGCAGATTGGGATGTCGCATGCCTGCCAAGATCACCGCTTCCAAACGGAACTGTTTGGAGTACTCGTCGCTGGTGAAGAGATTCTCCTTTACAGCTACATCCACCCCCAGGTTCTCATCAACTGCGCGGTAGACCGATCCCATGCCGCCTTGGCCCAGGATTTCGACAATGCGATATCGTTTGTGAAGGAGAGTTCCGCGCTCGAGCGTCATCCCAACCTGATCGAGAGGTTCTAATCCGTCCCACAGAATGGATTCCAACAGGTTTTCCGGCCTTGGCTTGAATCCATTTCTGACGTATTAGATGAACTATCTGCTGGCGACTACCAAACAGGCGTCGCGGATTATATCAGATTGGTTTCCCGGCCTTCTCACAGGCAATTTGCCGCGGTCTTGGACCTTGCCGGGGCATATTTGACTACTCCGCATTGACTATTGTACACTCAGCATATGGACAAGCCTGACGTCCGTGCCTGGGACTGGCTTTCGGCATGCCTGCTTTTTCTGCTTATTCAGGTTGCCGCGGCCCGCCTGGTTACAACCGACTGGACCCCCCTCCTGTACTTCGTCGAGACCATTGCGGCCCTGGGCACCGTCATTGGGCTCGCCCTGGGCGCGAGCCGGTTTGGCCGCGGACTCGTGCTGGCGCTGGCGATTGGGTATACGGCAACCTTGCTCCCGTGGCAGATTGCCGGCACGTTCGATGACGAGCTGTTCCCGGATCGCCTCGGGCATGCGGGAGAGATGTTGAGCATCTCGCTTAGTCAATTCCTGCACAACCAGCCAGTCAAAGAACCTCTGTTCTTTCTCGCTTTTGTTTGCCTTGCGTTCTGGATCATTTCTCTCGCGGCCGGCTACTGGCTTGCGCGGCATCGCAGTATCATTGCGGCCGCGGTCATCCCCGGCGCGATCATCGTTGTCATCCAGGTCTACGCTGACTATCAACCTCATGCCTCGTGGTGGCTGGCCGTCTACCTGCTTGTGGCCCTTTTGCTTGCGGGGCGGCTCCATTATCTACAGAGCAGGACACGCTGGACGCAACGCCACGTTTTTGTAAATGAAGAAGCCTGGTCGAACATTTTCGGCAGCCTTTTCATGACGACCGCACTGGCCATATTCATTGTCTGGCTCGTACCCGCCTCTCCTGCGAGCCTACGCGACGTGTCGGACAGATGGAATGCATTCAGCCGGCCCATCCGGGAGCGCCTATCGAATGCCGTGAGCTCGCTGAACGGGCCCTACGGCAAGCCGGCCGGCAACTTCTACGGCACGACTCTGGCGATGGGGGAAAAAGCAGCCGCGGGCGATTCCGCGGTGTTTACCGTCAAGATCCTGAGTGGACCGGTGTCGACGCCTCGCTACTACTGGCGCGGCCGCGTTTATGACACATACGCCGATGGACAATGGTCAAGTTTGCCGGCCTCCAACCTGGCCTTCCAGCCCGAGTCAAGCGATTTGAAGATTCCGGATGCAGAAGGTCGTACGGAGACTCTTTTGCGCTTCAGCATGCAGTTTCCAAGCCAGAGTCTAGTCTACTCGCGGTCCCAGGCGGTGTGGATTGATCGAACGGCGACCGTGATGGTAATTATTCCATCACCGGGTCAGTACGATATTCTCGCGTGGGAGGCAACGACTCCGGTCCCGATGGGAGGCCTCTATGAAGTAAAAGCTGAAGTGAGCAATCCAACCATTGAGCAGCTCCGCGGGGCGGGCTCGATCTATCCGCAGTGGATCAGTGACCGCTACCTCGAGGTCCCCGAACACCTGCGTGTGGAGATTCAGACTCTGTCCCAAGATCTGACTGCAGGTCAGAGCACTGAGTACGATAAAGCAGCGGTGATCACGGACTACCTGCGCGCCAACCTCCAGTACGCCACTAGCGTGGTGGCGCCGCCTCCAGGGCAGGATCCAATTGCGTGGGTGCTCTTCAGTTATAAGAAAGGATTCTGCAACTACTCCGCCTCAACCGAGGTCTTGATGCTCCGCTCGGTGGGGATCCCGGCGCGTCTGGCTGTTGGATTCGCGCAAGGCGACCCCAGCAGTGGTGTCTACCTTGTCCGAAGGCGGGATGCTCATGCCTGGCCCGAGGTGTATTTCCCGGGTGTGGGCTGGGTGGAGTTTGAGCCCACGGGAAACCAGGCTGCCCTCGTTCGCCCAAGCTCAGGTGCTCAAACCAGCGGCAACGCACTGACCTCCCGGCCGGCGAAGCCTCTGGAGGAGGGAGACCTGTCGGCGTTCGACAACGCGCAATCGCTTCCTACGGTCAAGCCGATACCGTTCTCACAGACACTGCCGGGCCGGGCCTTGCTCGTGGCGGCGCTCTTGCTGCTGGGTGGCATACTCGTGTACGCTTCGCGGCGTTATCACGTATTAGATCGATTGCCCGCGTATTTGTCCAAAACGCTGGATAGCAGCGGCTTAGCCACGCCGGCATGGATCACATCCTGGTGGAGCTGGACCGAACTGGAGGCAGTGGAGCGCTCGTTTGTGAGCATCAACTTGAGCTTGAACTGGTTGGGCAGAGCCCAACCCATGGATGCCACGCCTGCTGAGCGCGCCCGGGTGCTGACCGGGCTAATGCCGTCGGCATCCGAACACATCGCGGCGCTGAGTTTTGAACTTGAGTCGGGTCTGTTTACGCCGCGACCGGCCGACTTGCACCGAGCGCGGCGTGCCAGCCTCTTCATCTTGATGCACGCCATCCGCCAACGCATACTCAACGTGTTCAAGGCGTCGAATGGTCGTGATGTGTAGTCGAATTGAGATGAATCATCAGGGGGCAGAAGGCCACGATGGACTCCGATAAGCCTCGTCTTCCCACGCTCCATGCGCAAACCAACAGTCTAGCACTGCAGGCAATCAGACTGCGCGATGCCCTGCAGAAACTCAAGCCGCGCGATCTACCTGCCAATACCGTCGAAGACCTAACCCAGCTGGCAAGCACGCTCACCCAGGTCGGTAAGAAGATCGAGACCTTTGAGACGGAGCACAGCAATATGCTGGCGTTGGCTCAGATCAGCAACGTGGTGAACTCATCTCTTGAACTCGATGAGGTGCTGCGGATCGTGATGGATAATATCGTGCGGCTGACCCGTGCGGAGCGCGGTTTCCTGATGCTGCGTGATGATAAGGGCGAGATGGTCACCCGAGTGGCCCGCAACTGGGAGCACGAGTCGATCAAGTCCGGCGAAGCCGCTACCAGCCGCACCATCGTCCAACACGTGATCGAATCGGGCGCGCCGATTGTCACCACCAACGCACAGGAGGATCAGCGTTTCAGCGGCCAAGCCAGCGTCGTGGCACTCAACCTGCGATCGATCCTTTGCGTGCCGCTGAAGGTTAAGAGCGAGCTGATCGGTGTGATCTATGCTGACAACCGCATTCGCACCGGCATCTTTGCCGAGACAGAACGTGATTTACTCGCGGCCTTCGCGAATCAAGCGGCGGTTGCCATTGAGAATGCGCGCCTGTTCACGTCGCTTCGCCAGACGCTGGGTGAAGTAACGCGACTCAAGAATCTGATGGACAACGTGTTCTATTCTATTGCCAGCGGGGTCATTACGACGGATTTGCAGGATCAGATCCTAATGTGCAATCGCGCTGCGGAGACCATCCTAGGGGCGAGCATGCCGAGTATCCTCGGCCACGGCCTCCTGCAGGTGCTGGGCGCTGCCTCAAGCGGGATCGAGCCGCACCTCGCCGAAGTTCGACAGACTGATAAGGCGGTATTTGACTTGGAGATCAGCCACGCCGATGCCACGCGCGGTGCCGTCGACTGGCGCCTCAATCTGTCTCCGCTCAAGGACGCTGAACAAGAGACCCAGGGCATCGCGATCGTCCTCGACGATCTGACCGAACGCAAGAAGTTGGAAGCCCAGCGGCGATTGCTCCAGCGAATGGTATCCCCGGCAGTTCTCGATCAAATCGATCCGCGCAGCTTCGAGATCGGGGGCAAGCGACTTGCCGTCACAGCTTTGTTCGCCGATGTTCGCGGTTTCACCGCCTTCAGTGAGAAGCATACCCCAGAGGATCTGGTGGCAGTCTTGAACCGCTACCTAGCTGCCGCTGCCGAGGCCGTTCTTGACGAGGACGGCACCGTGGACAAGTTCCTGGGCGATGCCATCATGGCCTGGTACAACGCTCCCCTGCCCCAACCGGATCACACGCTGCGGGCGGTAAGGACGGCTTTGGCGATTCGTGCGGGAGTCGAGCGACTGCATCAGGAACTGCCGCCGGAGGCGCACCTGAGCTTCGGCGTCGGAATCCATTTCGGCGAAGCCGTGCTCGGCTGGATCGGTAGCGAGAAACGTCTTGAATTCACTGCCATCGGCGACAGCATCAATACGACCAAGAGGATCCAGGAGAACTCCGGCAAGAATCAGATTCTGCTTAGTCGGGAAGCTTATGAGCGTGTTAAAGACGACATCGATGCCAGGCCGTTCGCGCCGATCATTGCCAGAGGCAAGACAATGCCGCTCGAGGTCTATGAGTTGATGGGATTGAAGTAGTTCCTATCGTTGGTAGGAGTCCCGGAGGAGCAGGCAAGGCGGGCGCCCCGAGGTCTGCCAACACGAGAGTACCCCCGGCAGGGTCCATTTAGATCGTCAGTTCTGAATGCTGGGAGGTCAGATGGCGGCTCAAGTGCTGTTGAGCGCTCTCTCGACAAACCTCACGACTTGCTCCATGCCCTTCCGTATAGGCGCAATATCAATGTATTCATGCAACGTGTGCGCGCCGCCGCCTGTTGTAATGCCCAGGACGACCGCAGGAATGCCCCGACTCAACGGGACGTTCGCATCGGTTGAGCCAGAGGTGAGTATTGCCGTGAGTCCCTGTTCGTCAAGACATTCTGCTGCCAGCCGCACGATTCTGTGATCAGAAGGAATCTCTCCAGCTGGACGGTTGCCGATCACGTCCATTTCAATTTGCACGCCATCTCTGCGGGCATGCCAGATTCTTGCCTCCAACTCGTGGGTCAGCTCCGCCAGCGTGTCCACGCTTTCCGATCTCACGTCCAGTTCGAACATGGCGTCCGAGGCAAGCACGTTAACCCCGGTGCCGCCCGATAGCACACCGACGTTTAGAGTTGTGCGCGGACTCGATGGCACCGGCATGGCCGTGAGCTCGGTCACGAGACGGGCCAACTCGTGCACAGCCGATGGCTGGCCGTAATCTGACCAGGAGTGACCGCCTGCGGTGCGGGCGGTGACGCGATAACGCCGCACACCAATTGCGCGGTGATAGACATGACCGAGCGCCGTGCCTTCAATAATCAGGTAGCCGCTGACATCTGCGCCGAAACGCTCCACGACCGTTTTCATTCCCCGCAAGTCGCCGACCCCTTCCTCGCACGTGTTTGCGACCAACCACACGTCCCCCCTCAGGGCTATGCTACGCTCCTGCAGTCTCCAGATCAGCCCCAACAGCGAGGCGACTCCAAGTGAATTATCCCCAATGCCCGGACCGGAGATGCGACCGGCCTCCCGCGAGGGAGCCTGCTGAATGCTGGAAGGGAATACGGTGTCCAAGTGCGCCGAGACAATCAATGGCTTTGCTGCATCGCCTCCGGCGAGCCGAGCGAAGACATTGTGGAGGGAGTCCATCGAGACATCCCGCAGCCGTTGCCCAACGAATTGGTCGAGCACAAACTCAGCGCGCGGCCCCTCTGCAAACGTCGGCGCCGAGATCTGCTGGATCTTGACCGCCAAGTCGAGGATTCGCTCTGTGAACAGGTCCATAAGCTGGGGCGCGCGAGGGTGGCAAACCCCTAAACTTCCCTTACGAGGTCTTTCAAGACAGTCAGCCGGGCTGCCGCCAACCCCGGCAGCACATCCAAGGGGTAGAATGCGCCGCTCCCCTCCACTTTGAGGGATGCTGACACATTTCCATGCAACGTGGCCTGCACCGGGTCATACGTCTTTTTGAAGCCGGCAAGGAAACCCCCACAAAATGCGTCGCCCGCGCCTGTCGGATCGGCTGGGCGCGCGGGATAGGCCGGAATCTCCCATTTTCGTTTGCCCTTTGCATCATATACAACTTGGCCTATCGATCCGCGCTTGACCACCACGATCTCACAACCGTACTCTCCGACTGTGGCGGCCATCTCCCACAGATCATGAGTCTGGCCCCAGAAAAGTTGGCGCAATTCTTCCTCTGAGGGCAGGAACGCGGTAACTCCCCCAAGCATGACGCGCAGATCCCTCAGGAACGCCGACGTCATGTAGCCGCCGGCGGGATCCACCGTCACGGTCGTGACCGACCCCGAAGCGAACGCTGCAATGAGCTGACGTTGACTGGAAAAATCCATCGGACAAAGATGCACGGCACGTGCATCCCGATACGAAGCAGGGATTTCCGTTGCAGACGGTGCCAGAAGATCTGCCTTCCTGCTGTCCCTCTGCACGTCCGGAGGAGCCTGATATCCCAGTAATGACTTCGGGAAGGTGAGTGCTCGGCGCGCAAAATGGGAGACGGGAGAGCCGTGCGTCAGCTCGAAGTTTGTGTCATAGGCGTGGAAGACTCGCAGGTCGACGCTCTTCGCAAGGATTTTGACCCCTTCGATGTCAATGCCGCGAGCTTCGATATCCTTCAACCAGGGGCGTGGATAGTCCTCACCCACTCGCGCTAGGAGGCCCACACCGTTGTCCCAAACCAACAAGCCTCCGCAGGCGTACAGTGGACTGCCTCCGGCTACATCCATTAGCGGCATGCCTGCCGGTGGCAAGATATATTCGCGGGTGATGCGCCCTGAGACTACAAAGGTGGGGTCCATGTGTAAATGCATCGGAGGCACCAGACGGCACCCTGAAGCTCAATCCTGACGCCGCTCGTCGGACAAAAAAGCCGCCGCCGTCGGTGTCTCTAGGAATATAGGGCCTTCCTCGGTATAATCGGACCGGTCCTGATTGGCTGCACGGAGCGTGCGCAGCCCGTCCTCCCAGACACCCCGGTATGCCCGGCACCATCGACTGCCTCAAGGAATCTGGCAACGTTGTTGCTGAGCTTGCCGCCGGCGATCACGCCCGTCAACATTTCGCGGACTCCCGTGTGGGCATGAGGGCGTAGACTGTATCCCAGAGGCGTCCGGCCCACCGTGCTCAGCTGCCGATCATGATGAGTTCAGCGGTTTCCGCTCGCATCGGCTTGCAGAGCTTGGACGCCCCGTAGCCTGGCGTGGCCAAATCGCAGCTCAGCCCGGATCGCAGAATCCGAGTTCCGATTCAGAGAAGATTATAACGCTCAGAAAGAGAAGGATTGTATGGCAGACAAGAAAGTTCGCGTCGCCCTCATCGGGGTCGGCAATTGTGCATCTTCGCTGGTGCAGGGTGTACAGTTCTACAAGGACGCGGCTGACGATGCAATTGTACCGGGATTGATGCACGCCAATCTTGGTGGCTACCACGTGCGTGACATCGAGTTTACCCTTGGAATCGACATCAACATTACCAAGGTGGAAGAGGACCTTTCGGACGCGATCTTCGCTGCTCCCAATAACACCTACAAGTTCTGTGAAGTGCCGAAACTAAACGTGCCGGTGGTGCGGGGCATGACGCATGACGGCTTAGGTAAGTACCTCTCCGAAATCATTGAGAAAGCACCCGGGCCCACGGCGGACATCGCGAGTCTATTGAGAGAGACAAAGACGGATGTAGTGGTCAATTTCCTCCCGGTAGGATCGGAGGAAGCGACGAAATGGTACGTGGAGCAGGTCCTTCAGGCGGGCTGCGCGTTCGTTAATGGCATCCCGGTGTTCATAGCCTCACAAGACTATTGGGCCAAACGCTTCCGGGAGGCCAACTTGCCGCTGCTCGGTGATGATATCAAATCCCAGGTCGGCGCGACCATCCTGCATCGGGTGTTGACTACCCTTTTTGTGGATCGCGGTGTGCGAATTGACCGCACTTATCAGCTGAATTTCGGCGGCAATACGGACTTCCTGAATATGCTGGAGCGCGAGCGCCTGGAAAGCAAGAAGATCTCCAAGACCGGTGCAGTGACCAGCATGATCCCCTATGATCTCGGGAAAGACAATGTCCACGTCGGGCCATCGGATCATGTGCCGTGGCTCACAGACCGCAAGTGGTGCTACATTCGCATGGAGGGCACGACTTTCGGCGAAGTGCCGCTAAATCTTGAGGCCAAGCTCGAAGTATGGGACAGCCCCAACTCGGCCGGCGTAATGATTGATGCCATCCGTTGCGCCAAGCTCGCGCTCGACCGCGGCTTGAGTGGTCCGATCGTCGGGCCATCCTCGTATTTCTTCAAGACGCCCCCGAAGCAATTCCGCGATGACGTTTGCCGGGAAATGGTGGAAGCGTTTATCAAGGGCGACTCAAACGAGTAGTCCTGCCGGGCCCGTCTGCCTTGGCTTTTCCGCATGCTTCGCATTTCACATCCCGTTCTGATCCTCGGCCTTTCGGTGCTGGTCTTGTGCGCGTGCACGCCTGCAGAGCCCTCGATAGATATCCACATTGAGATGACGCCGGCCGTCCAGACGGCTTTGGCTTCGATCAAATCGACTCAGGCTGCCGGGACCCCAATTCCCACGGTGATGCGCGCGCCCACCTCGACAATCCCGCGTACGCCTCCAGCCTTGCCAGGGGTCTATATAACGAATGCATTGAATCCACTGGATGTTCCACACACCTACATTCAGGATACTTGCAGGTATCTCCTGGACAAATGGACCTCGACCAAGTCGTCGCCGGGAACCATTGTGATGGTGGTAATGTTCCATGGGATTGAGAAGGCTGGGTCCGCTGTTACCGATCCCAAGAACATTGGCTCAAGTGACTTCAAGAAAATGATGAAGAGCCTGCACGACATGGGCTTTCAGGCCATCGATACTCAGCAACTGGCAGACTTCCTCGACGCCAACTCCAGGATTCCGCCGCGTTCCGTCGTTCTAATCCAGGATGACCGCCATGCGGCGGGAAATTTCACAGATTGGTTCCTGCCCAACTGGGAACAATGGAAGTGGAAGGTAGTTAACGGCTGGATCAGCGCCTTGGGAGGCTCGGATCCAGTCTTGGCTGAGAACGTTGCATTGGAGCAGCAGGGATGGGTGGACCACCAAGCTCACGGAGTCGTCCATAACATTCCCATGAGCGACACCTCCACTGATGAGTTCATTATCGGCGAACTTCAGGGTTCCATAACCAATATTCAGAAGTACTTCAACAAAACGCCCATCGCCATCATTTGGCCGGGGGGCGGCTTTGGGCTCCGCCCGGTGCAATTTGCACGCAAGTTTGGATATCGATTGGGGTTTACGATCAACCCGCGAGGACCAATCATGTTCAACTGGGTGCCCTTGGCCGACCAACAGGATCCTGCGCGACCGCTGTATCTTCCTGAGGGCCCTGTCAATGATCCTCGAATGGTATTGCCGCGGTACTGGCCATCCCAAGTTCTGACAAGCCTCGATACGGTTCGTGCCATCGGTGACCAGGCCGCGGCTTATGCGGATCAGAACAAATCCACTGAACTCGATTACTACAACATCATCTGCGCGCCGACTTACGGTCCCATACCTTGAATGACACCGGTTCGCGCTTGCGGAGCGCTGAGAGCAACGTGCCTGTCCGTGGCTGTGCCCGACAACTAGATGGCTACAGAACCATGCGTTTTCTGCCAGATGATCGAGAACAAAGCTGCCGTCGACGCGGTCTACCGCGACGTCCGCGTATTTGCCTTCCGTGACATCCACCCTGTTGCGCCGACGCACATCCTCATTGTGCCAATCCGGCACATTGCATCAGTAAATGAGATGCAATCCGGGGATGCAAAACTGCTGGGCGAACTCATCTTTGTAGGCCAGAGACTCGCGCTGCAGGAAAATATTGCCGACAGCGGCTTTCGTCTCATATTGAATACTGGTCCCGACGGCGGTCAGACCGTTTTCCATCTGCATTTGCATTTGATTGGCGGACGGCGAATGCATTGGCCGCCGGGTTAAATGATTCAGGGGCGGCTCTCGCAGCCGCCCCTGTTGAGGATGCAGATTGCCTATCGCTTCAGTAGGCCGCTTCGTTTGAGTTTGCTCTGCGGCGCGCGAAGCCGCAGCCCGTACCAGGCGAGACCAAGTCCGCCCAGTAGCAGGAGACCACCAAAGAATCCCAGCAGAGGGGAGGTGCCGCCCCCGCCGGCATTGTTGTTTGTGGGTTGCGCGACCGCCGTGTCTCTGGATTGGGCGCCGAAATCCACAAACGCCCGATCACCGGCTTTGACATCCAGTGTATAGGTCAGGCTCATCGTCGGATTGTAGTTGTCGGGAATGGCGGCGCCGATGTTGTACCGCCCTTCTGGTACATCGCTGAAGCAGGTCCCTTGGTATGCCGCGGGATCCGGATTTGCCGCCGTGTTCAGGGTCTTGGAATACTTGCCGGTAATCTCGGTGACGCTAATGGCGCCGCCAAGGATGACTGGCTCATCGGCCTGCCGCAGCGCATCACCGTTGGTGTCCTCGAAGAGTAGGACACAGATCTCAGTCGTGCCGGCAAAAGGCGTCGGCGTGATGGTGGGGGCTGGCGATGTGGGCGAGGGCCCTGGCGTCGCAGATGCGGCCGCCGCCGGTCCGCCTGCGCCGACCAACACGTCCTGCCCTGCGATAATGTTGGTGCAGTCGCTATTGATGTTTTGGTTCAGCTCGCGTAATTGTTCAAGAGTAATCCCGTAAAGCAATTGAATCTTGGTGCACGTGTCGCCCGCCTGCACCTTGTAAATGATGCGACCGTCCGGAAGGGGTGTGTTCGTGGCAAACTGCTGCTGGATGGGCGCCGCGTGGGCCGCCAACGACAAGCCGAAAAGTGCCGCAGCTGTGACAAAAATCAAAACTGCCGCCGCGAGACCGATTCTCATCGCGAAAATTATATCAGGAAAGTGAATCAGCCCTGCGTTGGCAGCTCCGTCCTTAGATTCAGGGGCGGGCGGAGGCTTTCTGCGCCGCATACCTCTTTCGGATCTGCGGCAGAAAGTAGTCCTCGAAAAAGGCCTCCGCGGTATAGTCCGCTCCCCAGCCCCAATCGTGGCGGGCGAGCGCGTCATCCACATCCTCAGGCCACGAGTCGACAATACCCTGGCGGCGCGGGTTTGGGAGAAAACTGACGTTCGCGTCCGGGAATGCCTTCAGCGCACGGTCACGGAATTCCCCGGCGGTTAGTGTGAATGCAGCTACGTTATAGACCACATGACTGAGATTCTCGCGGGGCACGTCCGTAAGCATCAAAAGTGATTTGATGGCATCCGGCATCGCCATGAACGGGATCTTCGTGTCCTCGCGGACGAAGCAGGCATAGGGCTTGCCCTTTGCCGCTGCATGGAGCATTTCCGGGCCGTAGTCGCTGGTGCCGCCGCTCGGAAGCGTAAATGCCGAAATCAGGCCCGGGAAGCGCAGGGCCCGGAAATCCAGCATGATCGGGGGGCTCGGATCCAGGTGATGTTGCCCGCAGTAGCGACTGTAGTACATTCCGAGCTTCTCGCAATAGAGCTTGTTGCAACCGTACATCGTGTGTGGGGAATTGTATCCATCTTCCTTGACGGCTCCCGCCGTCTTCTTTTCCTGTAAGCTCATTCCATATGCCGCGATCGAGCTTGGGAAAATGAACTTGACGGGTTTCTTGTATTTTTCTGACCGGTAGGCAGCCAGCATGAGCAGCTGCATTGTCCCTTCCACGTTTATGCGATGCGCCTCTTCAGTTGCCACCTCGGCTTTGGAAGACAGCGATGCCGCCAGGTGAAAGATCACGTCGAAATCATGGTCATAGAAGGTCTTGACGCTATAGACCAGATCCCCCTGCACATGCTGCTGCACTATATGTTGGATCGTCTCGGGCAATGGGGCGATGTCGGCGGTCACGATTTGGAATCCGCCGCGTTTCGACAGCTCCTGCACGAGCGCCTGTCCAATCTCCCCGCACGCGCCAGTTACAAGCGCGGCCCCGCGCCCTTGTGATCGCATAGTTGTCATCGGCGGCTCCTTGTATGCTAGAATGGGAAAGCAATCATCGTTGTCAAGGACATCGATGATTGCGCACCAATCCTGCAGCTCTGCGCAAGTGGTGATCGCTTCTTCAAAATCACCTCGCAACGATAGGTCGCATTGCCTATTTTACAGCAGCCCCAGAATTTCCGCATGGATCGTCTCATCTGTCGTCTGCTCCTCGGAGGGGTCACGTTGACTCTGGCTGCCTGTGCCGCCCTCGCCGGGGGCCATATCCAAGACCCCGTTCTTGGAACTGATATGGTCCCGACGCCAACCCCCACCACATTCCTGTGGTTTCCCCCATCTGTGATACCTTCGCCGGCTGCTGTGCCCACAAGAGTAGCCACCCCGGAGCGTAAACCCGGCATCGGCGACGTGGTGCTGACCGACGGTTTCTCGTCGCCGGCGGCCTGGAATACGGCTATCGCTGATCAGGCTGGAGTCGTTGTAGGCGGCAACCGCATTACGATAGCGGTTGTGCCGGGCATCGCCCCTGTTGCCAGCTTTCGTCAGGGAGAGATCTTCGGCGACTTCTACGCGGAGATCACGGCGCGTCCGAGCTTGTGCCGCGGGGCTGACGACTATGGGTTGCTCTTCCGAGCACCCAACAATGTTGCGTACTATCGTTTTGCCGTTGCATGCAATGGCACCGCCGGCGCGGAACGGATCAGTCTGGGGACACCACATGTGCTGCAGGTGCCCCTCGCCAGCGGGGATGTCCCGGCGGGCGTGCCCGGGGAGGTACGGATGGGCGTCTGGGCGGTCGGTTCTGAGTTCCGCTTTTTTCTGAATGGACGGTATCAGTTCACGGCTAGCGATAGGAGCTATCCGGCGGGCGCAATTGGGGTTTTCGCGCACGCTGCCGGTGGTACAGCCGTCACGGTCGCCTTCTCCGATCTTGTGGTCCACAGCGTTTCCTACTCTCCACCGGCACTCTCCCCGACGCCCTGAGCGAAGCTTAGCACTGCCTGGACCCGATGCGAAACAACAAGTTAAACGACCTCGACTCAACCACCTGGCTTAAGTTTCAAAAATCATGGTTCGTTCATAACCCACCACCGCGCAAGAAAGGCGTGCTCAGTCACCCTGCAAAATTCCCAGAATCGCTTGCCAGGGAATTCATTGAGTTCTTTACTAAGCGTGGGGAGACGGTGCTTGATCCGATGGCGGGAACGGGTTCAACCCTCGTTGCGGCTCTGCGGGCGGGACGTAACTCCTACGGCATCGAACTTAATCCAAAGTATGTTGACATGGCGCGGCAGGCGATCGCCGAAGAACGCGAGGCGCTGGGCACGGATGTTACGGCGCTGACTTCCGATATGATCCAAGGCGATGCCTCGCAAGTGGCCGCGCAG
>JBGPAT010000039.1:0-13852 GCA_041480885.1 Anaerolineae bacterium | reverse complement strand
TGGACCAGCAGAACTAGCTCGCGGTGAGAGAATACCTTGCCCTCATTTTCCATAAGCATGCGCAGCAGTCGACCCTCTGCCGGCGTCAGGTGCACAAGCCGACGGCCTGCCCGAATCTGCCGCCGAGCAAAATCGATTTGCGTCCCGTCATCCAGTTTCACCTGGCTTGCTATCTCTTCCCCGTCGGATGCCGCGACGCGGCCTTCCCTGGCTTGCTGCTTCGCAGCGCGTCGTGCGAGCCCCCTCTTCACGCTTGCCAGCACCTGCGCTGGCGCCGCAGGCTTGGTCAGGTAATCATGGATCCGTAACCGGAGCGCCTGTATCGCAGATTCCGTTGAGCCGTATGCAGTCAACAGCACAATCTCGGTATCCGGAGAGGCCTGGTTTACGACATGAATGACGTCCAATCCATCCATGCCTGGCATCCGCAAATCGACAATCATCAGATCGACCGCGTGCGTGCGGACATACTCGACGGCCGCTTGCCCATTGGCAACAGCGACCGCATTGTAGCCCTCAAGTTTCAGAATGTCCGACATAGACTGCCGCGCAATATCCTCATCGTCCACCACAAGTACACAAGGCTTCATGGCACTTCTCCTATAGGCAAGAAAACGCGAAAGCACGCGCCCTTCCCGTTATCGGGAAGCAGTTCCAGACTACCGCCGTGGGAAGCCACAATATTGTAGCTGACAGTCAGGCCCAAGCCGGTTCCGCCCTCCTTAGTGCTAAAGAACGGTTCAAAAACGCTCGATTGTTGCTCCTGAGGCACTCCGCTTCCGGTGTCCTGAAACAGCATTTCGATTCCTCCCCCCGTGGGGCGCCCCGTGATATGAAGACTGCCTCCGTTCGGCATCGCGTCGTAGGAATTCAACACGAGATTTATGAAAACCTGCTGGATCTGGCTACCCACGGCCATGACTGTCGGTAGGCCAGGGGCAAGGTCAGTCTCCACCTGGATCCCACGCTCGCCCAGCTGCTTTTGAGTGAGGTTGATTATATAGTCCAGCAGCTCTCCGAGCTGCACCTCCTCCTGCTTGGCCCCGCCGGGCCGGTAGAAATCCAGCATTCGCTGAACGGTCACCGACAGGCGCTCCAATTCCGAGCGGGCCAGCTCGAAATACTCGCTTCTCTTCGCGTCGGGCAAGTCTTCGCGTCCGGCCAGATGCAGGCAATTCTGCACCGACTGAAGGGGGTTGTTCACTTCATGGGCGATGGATGCACTCAGTCTTCCGGCGGCAGCCATTTTCTCGGCCTGGATCAGAGCATTCTGTGATTCCTCGATCTTGCGCACGTAGGACCGTTGCTCATCGTAGAGTCTTGCATTCTCGATCGCGGCGGCCGCCTGCCTGACAAGGATCTGAAACATGTCCATTTCGGCCTCGCGGAATCCGGGCTCCCCGGGATTCCGTCCGGCATAGAAGACGCCGTGAAATCTCTGCCTGGCGATCGGAACGAACATGACGGCTCCCAGGCCAGTCTTAAGAACCCGCGCCTGAAACGTGGAGTCCCCAGGTCCAGAGGCGTTGACCAACATCGGCGCGCCGCTGGCATCCACCTGGACAATGAACTCGGGGAGCATTTGTCCGTGCCCTGCGAGCGGAACGAATCGTCCTTCATCGGCCGAATACTCGAAGTACGCGGCATGACTGCAGCGAAGATGGCCCAAAATCGCGTTGACGATCAGCTCAAGCAAAGGCTCCGTGCGCGTCTCGGACAGCAGTGACTCGGTAAGCTCAAATAGCGGCCGCAAAGCGTGAATCCGGGCCGCATCGCGCTTTTGTTGACCATCTGCCAATGCCTGTCTGGCTGCCTCCACAAGCTCGTCGCTCTTTTCAAACGGCTTGAGGAGCAGACCATCGACTCCCTGGCGCAGGGCGCGGATCGCCGTGTCGAGGGTTCCGAAGCCGGTCATTACGAGCACCGCCAAATCCGGCTGCAGCCGTCTCGCGTGCGCGATGACCTCAAAGCCATCGACTTCGGGCATGCGGATGTCGACCAAAAGCAGATCGACTTTGTTACGTTTGAGCCAGTCCATGGCTTCCCGCGGATCAGCCAGCGCGGCCGCCAGGTATCCCGCGCGCGTCAGGACCCGCTTGCAGAGCATCGCGATCCCGGGCTCATCGTCCACGACCAGAACGGATACTGGATCCATAATCAAATAGGCAGCCACACTGAGAAGACCGAGCCGGCGCCAGGCAGGCTTTCGACGTCGATCGTACCGCCGTGATCCGCGACGATCCCGTAGCTCACTGAAAGGCCGAGGCCGGTGCCACCTCGACTTCCCCGCGTGGTGAAGAAAGGCTCGAAAATCCTGTCGATATCCTGGGGATCAATCCCGATACCGTTATCCGCAATCTCCGCCACAACCCACTTGCGATCATTCCTGAGACGCGTCGCGGTTGTGATGCGCAGTTTGCCGCCAGCAGGCATGGCGTCCAGAGCATTGTGCAGCAGATTCAGGAAGACCTGCTTCATCTGATTGCTGTCGACGGAGATCCAGGGCAGGTCCTTCGCCAAGACCGCCTCCAGTTGGACTCCGCTGGTCTGAATGAAATGGGTCATCAGGGCGAGGACAGCCTCAAGGATTTCGCCAAGGTCCGTGCGCACACGAATTTGTTCGCCCTGCCGGGCGAAATCCAGCAGTCTCCTCACGACGCCGCGCGCCCGCAATGCCTCCTGCAAAACCATTTCCACGTCAGCTCGTACGGGCGCGTCCTTCGGGGTATCGTTCAAGATGAGCTCCGCAAAGCCTGCAACAGTCGTGAGCGGATTGTTCAATTCATGGGCAATCCCGGCTGCCATTTCACCGACGGCCGCCAATTTGGCGGCCTGTACCAGCCGACTCTCAGCCTGCTGCTGGGCCGCCATGCGGGCCCGTCCCTCCACTTGCGCCGCCTGCAGTTCAAGGATGGTAGTTTCGAGACGTCCATACTGATCGGCGTTCGAAACCACGACTGACAGCACGCCCGCCAATAGCTCCATCGCCAGCAGATCATTGTTCGTGAACGAATGGGGCTCGCTACTTTGCACGTCAATGATGCCCACCATCTGCCCGTTTGCCTTGAGCGGCACGCACATCTCAGCCGCCGCGAACCATCCTAGGGTAGGCGCATAGTCCTTCTCGCGGGAGGTATCTTCCACGAAGATGCTCTCGCCCGTCCTAAACACATGGCCCGTAATCCCCTCGCGCAGGATTGGATCGCCGCGCCCCATGGTCCCCCGCACGGCCTCGCTTTTCGAACCCCCAAAACCGAGAATGGGACCAGCTGTCTGATCCGATACCAGTACGACCGCGGCGAGCTCATAAGCAAAGTACCGGGATAGGAGCTGGGCGGTGATGTGTGCGACTGCATGGGCATCGGTCAAGCCAATCACCTGTTGTACGACCTCATGGATCAGGCCAATATTACGGGCGCGGCGTTCGGCACCCTCGCGTACGCGGCCATATTCGATGAGGCCGGCCAAGTGGCTGGCGACAACCACCATCAGGTGTTCGTCGGACTGAGAGAACGCCGCCGGGTGCGTGGATTCCAGCGACAGCAATCCCACCACCTGGTTGCGAAACTTCAGCGGCACAATCAGGCCGCAGCGGGCACCGTGGTAGACCGGCCGGAAGTCGGAAGAGGCTTTGGTGAGACGTATGATTCGCCCCTTCATGAACGGCAGAACGTGGTGGCCGGACAGCGGCGACATTCCGGCCGAGAATCTTCCTTGTACACTCCTGAATTCCCTGACAACGCTGCCGCCCGGGGCAGGTACATACAACGCTGTTGATTCCGCGGGAAACGAGCGGGCCAGATGTCCCAACACGCGCCGCGCTATCTGATCGAGGCTGTGGGCAGCCGAGATCGTCAGCGCAAAGTCATTGAGCATCGCCAGTCGGCGGAGCTGACTGGTGACTTCGTTCAAGGTCACCACCACTTCAACCGGCTGCGAAAAATGCGAAGCCAGCTGCCGGAGCCTGCGCATTTCGTGCGTCGTGAACTCGGTCGCCGACCACAGCGCCACCGCGCCAATGAGTCTTGTCCCGAAGACCAAGGGAAAACATACCCAGCACGTTGATGATCTTCGTAGCGCGTGAGGAAGGCTTTTCCACTCCCGGCTATCGCTGCGCGCGCCGACATCTGACAGGGAGCGATCAACCGCCCTTAATAGCCGGCTGGTCTCGAAGGAAAGCGACAGCCCGGCAAGTCCCGGATCATTCCATTGCGCCTCGATGTGCATTGTGTCGCCGCGCCGGATTCCGAGCCACGCACCATGAGGCTTGGCGGCTCGCACGAAATAGCCGAGCACTTGTTCAAGTGCACGCGGCATATCATAGAACAGGTCTGTCTGCAGTTGTGGGAGAGAAGCGTCGTGGGCCCCACCCACAGGGCGCGAGTCAATCAAATCCGCCATGAGGCGCCAGAGCTGCTTGTCGTCGCTGCTCTCGCTGTCGGCGCCCACGAGCAGAAGCTTGCCTCGATGCTTGAGCGGATAGACAAACAGGCGTCCGGTGGACAGCTTTAGGCGGTTGGCAAGCCTGATCGGTCTCGGCGCGGCCCGTGGGCGCAGAAGGTTCTCAGGCCAATCCGCGGTCGTTCTCTCATGCAGATGCTGCAGCAGACGCCGCTGTGCAGGACCCGACAAATGATGCACGGCATCCAGCGACCAGCGACCCCGTTCGGCATCGGCAAGAGCCGCCCAAGTGGCGCCCGTGAGCCGGCACGCCATCTTGAGTTGGTGTTGCACGTCCAGATTCATTGGGTGCTCGCTTACGCGAAAATTATACAGCAGGGCTAACTGGTAAAATAGTCGACATTATGACCGATTTGACCGTCGTTGGTGGCGGATTAGCGGGGAGTGAAGCCGCCTGGCAGGCTGCCGAGCGTGGGCTGGAAGTAGATCTATACGAAATGCGACCCCGAGTTTCGACGGGCGCGCATCGGTCAGGTCAACTGGCCGAACTCGTGTGCTCGAATTCGCTTGGCTCAGCCTTGGATGACCGGGCGTCCGGCTTGCTGAAGTCGGAATTAAGGCTCCTGGATTCGCTCTTGCTCCGCTGCGCGGAAGCCAGCGCGGTTCCAGCCGGCGCTGCGCTCGCCGTCGATCGCGAATTGTTTGCGAACGCGGTTACACGAAGGATCGAGACCCATCCCAGAATCAGGCTGATCCGCCAGGAGGTCACCAGCGTACCGGACACCCTGTGCGTCGTCGCGTCCGGTCCCCTGACCTCTCCGGCGCTTGCCGAGAACATTAGCGCGTTTTGCGGTCAGGATAATCTGTTCTTCTTCGATGCCATCTCTCCCATAGTGGTTCGGGAGAGTATTGGCATGGACATCGCGTTTCGGGCATCGCGCTATCATCGCGACCAAAACCCGGTTGGAGATTACATTAATTGCCCGCTTGACAGGGATGAATACTATGTGTTTGTAGAGGCCCTGCGCAGTGCGGAGCGAATCCTCTTGAGGACATTTGAGGATGCGATCGCCACTGGCGTCAACGCGGGCCACTTCTTTGAAGGCTGCCTGCCAATAGAGATTCTTGCGCAAAGGGGTGAGGATTCCCTGGCCTTCGGTCCCATGCGACCCGTGGGTCTCAAGGATCCGCGCACTGGAAGGAGGCCCCACGCCGTTGTACAACTGCGTCAGGACAACCTTGCTGGCAATCTTTACAATATGGTTGGCTTCCAGACCAACCTGAAGGAAGCTGAGCAGAAGCGTGTCTTTCAGATGATTCCCGGATTGGAGCACGCTGAATTCGCCCGGTACGGTCAAATGCACCGCAATACTTTCATCGCCTCGCCGAGGCTCCTTAGGCCCACGCTCCAGCTGACCCAGCGCCCACACTGTCTGTTCGCCGGCCAGATTGTCGGGGTGGAGGGCTACCTTGGAAATGTCGGGACGGGGCTCCTGGCGGGCCTGAATGCCGCAAACATTCTGCAAGGCAAGGAGCCCATCGTACTCCCGGAAAGCACAATGCTGGGTGCGCTATGTCGATACGTCACGCAAGCCGAGATGGTAGACTTCCAGCCGATGAAGGCCAATTACGGAATCCTGCCGCCGCTCGCAGACGGCCGACGTCTTGGCAAGCGCGAACGAGCCCGAGCGTATGGCGAGCGCGCGCTTGCGAGCCTGGACCGGCTGCTGTCACCGATTCGGGCCTGACCCATGATTCCGAGACGACGCGTTGCGCTTTACCTGGGCGCGATCATCTTGCTTGCATTGCTTGTCGGCTTCTGGTACCTCATTGCCATTCAACAAAGCCAGCAACTGGCCTCACTGCACTTTGACGGCGCTCGCGCCTTGCGGGACGTCGAGGCACAGGTCGCGTTCGGACCGCGCATTCCCAACTCCGAAGGTCATGCCCGAGCCCTCAAGTGGATGCAAACACAGCTCGAATCTGCGGGATGGCAAGTTCGGGTTGGATCGGATGTCTCAATGGGCCATCCGATCCAGAATTTGACGGCTTTTCGAACGGCGCAGCCGCCGCAGATCTTGCTCGGCGCGCACTATGACTCGCGAATCTACGCCAATCGAGATCCGGATCCAGCCAAACGAACGCAGCCCGTGCCGGGTGCCGACGACGGCGCCTCGGGGGTGGCTGTTCTTATTGAACTGGCGAGGACGCTGCCGCGGGACTCGGTCCCAGTGTGGCTGGTCTTCTTCGATGCTGAGGACAACGGTGAGATCCCGGGCTGGGACTGGCTGCTGGGCTCCCGGTCCTACGTTGCGAACATGACGGTGAAACCAAAAGCAATGGTGCTGGTTGACATGGTGGGCGGCGCGGACCTGAAGCTCCCGATGGAATCCAACTCCGATCCAGGACTGCGCGGCTCGATCTGGGACACCGCTGCCAAATTGGGATACGGAACCGTCTTCATTCCCCAGGTCAAGTACAGCATTGAGGATGACCACCTGCCCTTCATTGAGGCTGGCATCCCAGCCGTCGATATCATAGATCTAGACTACGCCTACTGGCACACTACCTCCGACACGCCACAGCACGTTTCGGCGAGCAGCCTGCAAACTGTGGGAGACGTCCTTTGGACGTGGTTGGGCGAGCAGGTGGTGCCGCCAAAGTAGTTGGCTGATCGCAAAGCAGTGACCCCAAGTGATCTGCGGCAGGGCCCGGAATTCCGCACACCTCAAGCCGACTGCACGCAGTAGAATTGCCATCGGAAATGGAATCGCCGGGGGTTCGGCACGCATCGCGAGCCAAGTCTGCACGACCATCGGTCCGCTCCGTAGTCCCTGAATGCGGCCGAAGGATAGGTGCGCCGGAATGCGCAGGTGAGGGATGGCTCGAATTGGCTAGACCGGGCCGCGTGCCCGGGCCCACTGAGAGAATATCGCGCGAGGGAAAGTCAGCCTGATGGCCAAGAGAATTCCCCAACCGACGCGACGCCCGCGTGAACGTGCCTTCCTGGTTGGCGTCGACATCGCCAGGCAACAGCACAACCTCCCGCTGGAAGACTCCCTCGACGAACTCGCCTTATTGGCCGACACAGCGGGCGCAGACGTCGTTGGCAGGCTTACCCAGCGCCTCGAGCATCCGAACGTCGCCACGTACATCGGCTCGGGAAAAGTGGAGGAATTGAGAGCCTTGGCGGAGGAGACACTTTCGGATCTTGTCATCTTCGACGATGAGCTCTCACCGCGCCACCAACGTGAACTTGAACTCGCCATGGGCGAAAAGCTGCATGTTCTCGATCGAACCGCACTCATCCTGGATATTTTCGCGCAGCACGCCCACACAGCAGAAGGAATGCTGCAGGTGGAACTGGCTCAAAACGAATATCACCTGCCGCGTCTGACTGGTCAGTGGACCCACCTTGCCCGCCAAGCAGGCGGCGGAGGCGGCCGCACGGGAGCCACCGGCGGTGTTGGATTGCGGGGCCCGGGCGAGACACAATTGGAAGTCGACCGACGAGGCATCCGCACACGCATTGCTCATCTGAAACAGGAGATCGACAAGGTTCGTGCTCACCGCATGAGATACCGCCTGCAGCGCAAACGATCGCGGCTGCCAACGGTTGCGCTGGTCGGCTACACCAACGCCGGCAAGTCCACCCTGCTCAACGCAATCTCACGCGCCGGCGTGTACACGGCTGACCAGCTCTTTGCCACGCTGGACCCGACTACACGCAAGGTGGAGCTGCCTGGCGGCTATCAAGCGCTTTTCACAGACACAGTCGGATTCATCCAAAAGCTTCCCACGACCTTGGTGGCCGCATTTCAGGCCACGCTCGAGGAAATCGCAGAGGCCGATCTGCTTCTTCACGTCGTGGACATATCGCACCCAAACGCGCTCAACCAGTTCCAATCGGCCCAGCAGACGCTTTCCGAGATCGGCGCAGGCCAACTGCCGCAAGTGACCGCGTTGAACAAGATCGACCGTCTTGCGCGGCCGACGTTGGCGCGCGAGATCGTCGCGGGCTATCCGAAGGCCGTGGCAATATCCGCAGTCCTCGGCACGGGCCAAGCGGAACTACTCGATCTCATTCAACATGAGTTGTACGAGAGACTTGAGCAAATCGTTGTCCGGCTGCCCTACCAGCAGGGCGCACTGATATCTCTCTTCCACGAATCTGGCCAAGTGGAGCGTATCGAGCATGAACGCGGCGGCGTCGTGATACAGGGGAGGATTCCGGGGCGCCTGGCGGCCCAGTTCTCTCGCTGGCGCCTCGCCACAAGCCGGGCAACATCCGACGAGAAAGAGGCATAGTGTCTCAGCCGCTGGACGGGCTTTCCGCGCTTCTGGCATGGTCACGGTGAGCGGCAGCACGAATACCGCGGAGCGCCTCTGGGGCGGCGTCTTTGTGGCATGCTTGATTGCCGGCCTACTCATGCGGCTGAGTATCACGGCTGGCACTCAGACACCCGGCCATGGAGATACGGCTTTCTACTACACCGTCGCTGAGAACCTCGTCAAGGGCCGCGGACTCGTAGTTGACTATGTGGTGTACTTCTTGAACGGCCTTGAGCCGATCACGCACTACAGCGGCGACTTCTGGAATCCGCTGGCCTCGATTCTGCTTAGTCTTCCAATGTTCGTTTTTGGACCGACCGTCTTCAATGCTTTGACGGCGTCGATATTCTTCGGGCTCGTACCGCCAGTCGTCGCGTTTATTGCCGGAAAGCACTTCTTCCGGGCTCCCATGCCGGCCGCGCTGGCGGGCGCACTGACGTGCTTTGCTCCGATTGAGATCCGCACCTCGGTTGCGACGGATTCGATCATATTTCTTGGGGCATTTGGAGCCATCGCTCTGCTGCTGACGATCCTGGCCTTCGAACGCCCCTACTACCTCTTGATTGCTGCCTTATGCACGGGCTTGGCGCAGCTCACGCGCCAGGACGGCGTATTGCTGCTCGTCGCTGTGGAGCTCAGCCTGCTTCTCATGCATCAGAATTGGAGAAGGAAGGCTCTGCTGGGAATCGGGGTGTTGGGGATTCATCTGCTCGTAATATCGCCTCTGATGATCCGCAACTACGAAGAGTTGAACGCCCCCTTCCCTTCGGGCCCATCCAAGACCATGTTTCTGACACGCTACGAGGATTTCCACGAATACGGTGCCGTTCTGGATTTCGCGGCCTACCGGCAAGAATTGGGCATGCGCGGCATTGTATTGAGCAAGCTTGGTATTGCAGGCGACAATCTTGGGGCACTAAGAAGCTTCTTGACGCCCGTCGTGACGCTCTTGGTGGTTGTGGGTCTGCTCAAGATGCTGGTGATCTCAAGAAAGGCAGGCGAGCTGGAAATGCTGGGTCCCCCGGGCATATTCGCGCTGGCGGTCTTCGCGTTTTATACCGTCATCGCCAGCTTTTCGGGCCCCGGATCCCTCCCAAAAAGCCTGGCGGTGCTGGCTCCATTCGTGTGCATTGTCATCGTGGACCTGTTTGTAAGCCTCACTAAGTCACAAACGATAGCAGCCTTGTTGGTTCTTGGACTCATGATCTACACCGGCGAGGCTGGCTATCGGCAAGCGCACACTTACAGCACATACTACAACCAGACGTACCAGGAGTACGGCGCCATCCGCCTGATCGTTGCCCAGGACGCGGCTGCCAGGAACATCAAAGAGCAGGACGTCCTCATCATGACTCGCAACCCCTGGGACGTGTACGCAGCTACTGGATATCGGGCTCTCATGATACCGAACAACAATCTCAGGACCATCTACTTCGTCGCCAGCCATTATCAGGCAAACTATCTTATCCTTCCGGCTCCCCGTGTAGCACTGCAGGGCATCTATTCCGGGAGCGAGGTCGATCCGCGCTTGCAGCTGCTTGCCACGGTTGTCGACCGCACTTCGCCGGGGGAGGATTTCAAGGTATACAGGATGCAGCCGGACGTGGCCGCCAGGTGATCTGGCCGAGGAGCGACAATGCCAGCTGGAAGCGATGAACGCCAAGATGCCTGGCCGAGGGAACTTGCCTTGGGGTTGTCTGCCGCGCTGCTCTTCATGGCAATCTTCTTTACCAACGGCCGCCTCCTGGGTTGGCTGGGGCTCGGACAGAATATCCAGGGCTTCGGCGATTCCCTCTCAACAATCCGGGAACTAATCGCGCCGATTCGCGGTCTGGTCTTCCTGGCCGCTCTTGCCGTTTTGGCACGGCCTCTATGGGATGACACACGGAGCGAGCCAATTCGCCTTTTAACCTGGCCGGGACCTTGGACAGCAGTGTTGTGCTGCCTGGCGCTCGCCGCCCTCTTGATCCCCGATGGACTCAAGGGACTTGGACAGGAGTATGGCTCGCAGAGTCTCCTGCTTTTCGAAAAAGCCAGTGGCGTCGCGGTCTACCAGAGATTCCTGATGCCTGCGCTGGGTTACATCACCTTTATGCGCGGCGGCCTTTTCTTCCTTGCATTCTCTTTCATCTGCGTGTTCGGGCTGGTTTATCTCACGCAGACCTGGCTCCTCAACAATGGAGTTCGGCTGCCTTGGTGGGGGTTCCTTTCCATTCTCACCAGCAGCTTTGTGGCGGCGCAATACCAGTTGCCCGGATATCCGGATGCACTCGTTCTGATATTCTTTCTGCTGGTGGCCGGGTTCCCCCTGAGTGATACGTCGAAACTCTCGCTGCTCGTACTGTCGCTGGCCACCCACGAAGCCTCGCTCGTCCTATACTTAGTCTTCCTCCCCTTTGTATTCCATAAGCGGACTCTGCTCAGACCATATGGCCTGATCGGCATCTACGGGTTGATCTGGTTTGCCAGTGAAGGCTTCAACTTGACGGCTCTCCTGAGCAACAGGCCGCAGACAAGTTCAACCGCAAGTATGTCCGCCCTGGATTGGCTCATGCACAACCCCTGGCGTGAAGTCCTGGGCATTCTTTTTGCGTACAAATTGCTGTGGCTACTGTTGGCATGGTCCCTAGTGATACTTGCGAAGAAAAGGGCGGTAAGGACTTGGCTGCAGATCGCCATTCTGCTGGCGGCAGGCCTGGTGATGACGCTCCTGGCCGTCGACACATCTCGCTTGATGGGCTGGAGCTTCTTCGCACTGCTGCTTGCGATTAAGACGATTTCCGAGGGGAATCTTGCGGTTTCCAAGAGATTCCTCAATTGGATTCTCGCGGCAAACCTGGCGATACCATCTGTCTACGTCGGGCTCAACCTGGGCATGGTGCTACCAGCCGGCTTGTACGCCCAGGTGCTGCATCTCAAGAACTGGGGGCTCTCGTTTCTACACTAGCGTGACTGTGATCGCAGGCTCGACTGTGCGTTCCCGCGGCTCCTGCTGCAAGGAAGCCTCGACGGCTTGCCTCTTCGAATCCCTGTGACAGCTCGCGAAGGAGACTTCAGTCCCTAGCTAGCGCCAAGGCTACAGCTCGTAGGACTGGCGACCCCGCGTTCGCAATGACACTGCACGTGGGGGGATGCCGCCTAGAGATGGCGGGAATGGTCCGTAGGAGCGGATGACTCCGCTACAATTTGGGGCCCGCCGCCACAACCTCGCGTGAGGCGCGGTCCTCGAATTTCTTGAAGTTCTCAACAAAGCGCGATGCCAACTGCCGGTATTTCTGATCATATTCCCGCCGATTCGGCCATGAAACGGCCGGATCCAGCACGTCTTCCGGGACGTCAGGACATCGCGTCGGAACTTCAAAACCAAAGACTGGATCTTTTCTGAAGGCCACGCCGTCCAACTTGCCCGTTAGGGCCGCTGACAGCAAGGATCGCGTATACCGGATGCTAATGCGTTTTCCGATCCCGTAAGGCCCACCGACCCAGCCGGTATTCACCAGCCAGCACTTCACCGCATGCCGCTGGATCTTGCGCTTGAGCAGATCCGCATAGTAATGGGGGGAATGGACCATGAACGGGCCTCCGAAGCACGTCGAGAATGTGATCTCAGGCTCCTCCCGCAGCCCAACTTCGGTGCCCGCAATCTTGGAGGTGTAGCCGGAGATGAACTGATACAGGGCTTGATCCGGCGTCAGGCGCGCCAGGGGCGGCATAACCCCCGACGCGTCGCAGGTCAGGAAGAGGATATTCCGAGGGTGCCCAGCCTTCTTTTCCGGTACAGCGTTCTGGATACGATCGAGGGCGTACGATGCACGCGTGTTCTCTGTCAGTGTATCGTCGTCGAGGTCGATATAGCGCGTCACGGGATCGTAGGGGACGTTTTCCAGCAGCGTGCCAAACATGCGGGTGGTCGCGTAGATCTCTGGCTCCGCCGTGGACGAGAGACCTATGACCTTGGCGTAGCAGCCACCCTCAAAATTGAAGATGCCTTGATCGCTCCAACCGTGCTCGTCATCTCCGATCAGCCGGCGCGAGGGGTCCGCCGAAAGCGTCGTCTTGCCCGTGCCGCTCAAGCCGAAGAACAGCGCAACGTCATTCGCGTCCGAGGGGCTGACATTCGCCGAGCAGTGCATGGACAGCACGCCTTCCAGGGGCAGCAGGTAGTTCAGAATCGTAAAAACGGACTTCTTGATCTCGCCGGCGTAGGCACTATTGCCGATAATCGCCAGCTTCTTTTCAAAGGATAGACAAATGAAAGTCTCGCTGGCTGTATTGTCGACTGCGGGCAGCGAGCGGAAGCCGGGCAGCGCAAAGATCGTAAACTCCGGAACGAAGCGCTTGTACTCCTCAAGCGACTGCGGCGGGATGAACATGTTGCGGACGAACATGCTGTGCCAGGCATGCTCCGTGACAACTCTCACGGGAAGACGATAGGCCTCGTCTGCGCCCGCGTACACATCCTGGACAAATGCATCCCGCCCCTCCAGGAATCCAAGCATGCGCGCGTACAGCACCTCGAACTTGGCCGGATCGAACGGGCGATTGTACTGCCCCCACCACACGCGGTCCTCACTGGCCGCCTCGCGGACCACGAACTTGTCGTTCGCCGAACGGGCCGTGTGTTTGCCGGTACTCACCACGAACGCGCCACCCTGCGCGGTGGCTCCCTCCCCTCGAAACACGGCCTCCTCATACAGCGCCTCGGTCGCGAGATTCCAGTAGGCAAGGCGCAAGTTGCTCACGCCGTGATTCGCCAGCCCGTATTCCGGCTGACGGACTCTGGCGGAGGGCTCGGCAGGTGTCCTGATGTTCAACAAGTTGTTCATGAATACCTTAATGGAGCGCTCGACAAGTCCGATTCAGAATGCGCGAGCTGGCTGAGCTACAGCCAGTCCCTGATCATCTTCCGGTCGCCGATGTAGATTTCATTGGGGCTGGTCGGATCGAGCGCCCACTTGATGCGGGCGATCCCCTCCGTCACGTCCTTCACGGTGCCACTGAAGGAAATCCGGATGTGCCCCTCCATGCCAAACTCTTTCCCGGGAACCGTAACGACCAGTGCCTTCTTCAAAAGGAATTGGGCCAGGTCCACTGAATGTGCGCCGAAGGCCCGCAAGTC
>JBGPAT010000038.1:0-13881 GCA_041480885.1 Anaerolineae bacterium | reverse complement strand
AGCTGAAGAACGACCGTGCCGCCGAAGATGGGGCCATCAAGGCCTACAACGACGGCATCCGCATATGCCTGGAATTGGGCGACAACGGCACGCGCGTGCTCATCGACGCCAACCTTAAAGACGAAGAGGCCCACATCGACTGGCTCGAGGCTCAACTCGACCAGATCGGTCAGATGGGCCTGCAAAACTATCTGCTGGGACGAACCAAGTAAGAAGCCTGTACAAAGCAGAACATCGGGCACGACGACATAACAAACTTCCCACACCATAATGATGTGGGAAGTCTACGTTGCGGGCTGCCTGTTTTTGGAATCGCTTAGCGAAAGGGCCGGGAGACTTCATCCAAGCGAGCCATTTCGTCGCTGGATAGCCTGAATTTCATGGCCCCGGCATTCTGTTCAGCTTGGGAGGCCCTCGTTACGCCGGGAATAGTCACAACGGTGTCTCCCTGGAAATGGATCAGCCAGTTTAATGCCACCTGAGCGGAGGTCGCGTTGTGTTGGGCGCCGATTTCTTCAAGGGCCGTCACGAGCACCCGGCTTTTTTCAACGCCGCGTTGCAGCCTCGTGCGCCAGAAAAATGACTTCTTCCGCATCAGCTCAGGGTTCTGATGATACTTTCCGCTTAGCAAGCCCGAAGCGAGGGGAGTGTAAGCAATAATCGTGATTCCCAATTCCTTTGCTGTCTCCAATATGCCGTTTGTTTCAATGGTACGGTCCAGCAAACTGTATCTGACCTGGTTCACGGCGAGGGGCAGTCCGCGCTTCTGCAAGGCCGCATGCGCCCGGCGCATCTGTGCCGGATTGAAATTGCTCACACCCACAGAACGGATCTTGCCTGCCTCCACCAGATCCGCCATCGCTTGCATTTCAGCCTCCCGTGAGGAAAAGCCAAAAGGCTGGTGAACCATGTAAAGCCCGATGCGGTATCCATCGAGAAAACGGATGCGCTTCTCGGTCGTGTGGTAGATGTTTCGGGCTGTCCTAAACAACGGCCACCATTTGGTCGCCACGATCACATCTTCGTCCTGCTTGCCGGCCGCCTTCAGGGCTTTCGACAGGGAGGCTTCTGACACGCCGCTCCCATAGAGTTCAGCCGTATCGAACCAGTTGATTCCGCCGTCCAGCCCCGCCCGCACCGTTGCGTTCTTCTCTTCCTGGGAGATCACCGGAAAGGCGAAACCCATCAAGCCACCGCCGCCGGCAAACTCCATCATTCCAAGCCCGATGGGAGTCACCCACAGATTCGTTTTTCCAAGGCTTCGTTTTGGGATTGAAATTTCGGCAGACATGGATCAGGCTTTCTCTGTTGGGCGGATGCAGGGCCGGGTGGGCCGCGCGCAGCCCAAGAATAGGCTTCGACGCCGGCGGGCCGTCGTATCCTATCGCCTCATCTTTGAGGCCACGTGTGAATCTTCCCCCGTTTAGCTGCCCTGCTAACCGTTAATCGTTTTTGAAAAGCTCATCGGGAAGGCGGATGCCGGATTTTTCAAACTTTTCCGTGAAGTGGGGTCGAGGTCCGACCGCTTTGAATTCTCCGATCGTCCGGCCATTCTTGAAATCGCTCTGGGTGAACAGGAAGAGGTTTTGCAGCAGGATCGTATCCCCTTCCATGCCTTGCACCTCGGTGACATAGTTGACTTTGCGGGTCCCGTCGCGCATTCGCTCCATGTGCACGACGAGTTCGATGGCTGAAGCCACTTGTTCACGTATGGCTTGCAGGGGCAGCTCCATCCCGGCCATCAACACCATCGTCTCAATCCTGCGCAGGGTATCGCGCGGACTGTTGGAGTGGATGGTCGTCATGGATCCGTCATGACCCGTGTTCATGGCCTGCAGCATATCCAGGGCCTCTCCGCCGCGTGATTCGCCCACGACGATCCGGTCCGGACGCATGCGCAGGGCGTTGATGACCAGCTGCCGGATGGTTATTTCGCCCTTTCCCTCAATGTTGGGCGGACGTTTTTCCAGACGCAGCACGTGTCCCCGACCGAGCTGAAGCTCGGCGACATCCTCAATCGTGATGATTCTCTCATTCGTGGGAATGAAGCTCGCAGCCACGTTGAGCAGCGTGGTCTTGCCGCTCCCCGTGCCTCCCGAGATCACCATGTTGACCCGCGATTCCACGCAAGCCTTCAGAAATGTGACCACGTTGCCACTGACGGTTCCGTTGGCGATCAGATCCTGAGCCGTAAAAGGCGTCGCGGCAAATTTCCGAATGGTCAGCAGGGAGCCGCCCAGGGAAAGGGGCGGTATGGTTGCGTTGACTCTATAGCCGCTGGGCAGGCGTGCATCCACCATGGGAGAGCCTTCATCGACCCGGCGCCCGATCGGCGCCACAATCCGATCAATGATCCGCCGCAGGTGCGCATCACTTTCAAAGGTGACGTTGGTGAGCTCGATCTTGCCAAACCGCTCGACGTAGATGGTGCCGGGGCCATTGACCATGATCTCCGTGATCTCGGGATCGGCCAAGAACGGTTCCAACGGACCATAGCCCACAATATCGGAATAGACCCATTCCTGCATGCGCGTTTTATCTGCGCGTGTAAGCAGGAGGTTCTCTTCCGTCAGCACTTCCTGAAAGAACGTCTCGATCATGGTGCGCAAGCGGGGAATATTATCTAGAGAGACCTCGCCATTGAACTCGGAAAGAAGGCGTCCTTGGACCTCGTCGCGGATATGAGATAGATTCTTCTTCAAGTGGTCCACGTTGTCGCCGGACAACGTTTCTACTTGATTCGTCGGCTGTTTCTTGCCCAAAGCAGGACGGTTCACAAACATGGTTCTTGCCTCGTCGGTAGGGGCTTATGGGCCGATGGGGGGCATCCCAGGAATCAACATGTCCCGGTCCTGCCCAATGACCAAGCTTTCCCCAAGCTGATTTGCGGCCCGCAAGCTTTCAAGCGATGAGTTGTTTTCGAAAGCGACATTGGGCAGCGTATCATCCCGACTCACCGCCACCTTCGTCTGTTCATAGAGCTGGTCCGCTTGTTTCATGGCGGTTTCGTACAGGCCTATTGCCTCCAATGCGTGGCCTGCCTTGAAAGCTGCATTCGCTTGCGTGAGCGTATTCAGCAGATCCTGCTGGGCGGGAGCGGAGAGCCGCTTCTGGTATCCCAGCCGATCAAAGGCAGCTTGATAGAACACGGCCGAATTCTTGAGCTGCCCAATTTTGTGCAAGGTGAGCCCTAGACGCGCTTCGATCTGGAGCAAACGCAGCAGGTTGCCCCCGTTGCTCCACGCATACCTGTCCGCAGACTGATAATCCTTCAGCGCGCCGCGGAAGTCTGCGTTGGCGAACAGTAGATCTCCACGCGCCGTATACGCTTCGTAGAGAAAGTAGGTTACCCGTCCGCCTGCATAGCTGCCGTCCTTGCTGTACAGATTCTCAAGGCTGGTGATGGCCGGATCCCATTTGCGCTGCAAGAGATTATTGTAGCCGTCGAGAAACCATTGAGCTCTCTGAATGGCGGCCTGGGCGGCAGGGGGATTGGTGCCACTCACACCTGTCTGCCTCATGGCAATGATCGCGGCCTGCAGTCCTTGCATGGAATAGTTGGAAGTCTCAAGGAGAGCGATCCCCTGCAGGTAGTATCTACTGATGAGCAGGCCCGCCGCGAGGTTTTTCAGGTCGTCACGCTGCTGGGCATGCCCTGCGTCTTGCGGAAACAAGGCCAGGGCACTGCGGTAGTACCTATCTGCGGTGTCAATATCTGCCAGCGTCAGGTTGGTGCGTCCAGCGATGTCAGTGATCAGTCTCTGATAGCTGACGAACAGCTCCTCATTGACCTCAGGCACCTGCCGGAACGGATCAAGTGCCTGGATGGCCTCATAATCGCTCACGACCAGCGGCCAATTATTGGCAGCATAGGCACTGTGAATGTCGGTGAGCAGGGAGGCAATTTGCTGCTCACGCTGAATGCCTGCGATGAGCTGCGGAGTATCCTTGTATTTTGGATGCAATTGCTCAATCTGTAACAAGAGCCCGAGTGCGGTATCGCTCTTGCCATCCTTAAGGGCTTGAGTGCCTTGCTGGTACAGGTCCTCAACGGCTATGGATTGCCTGGCCAGCTGAATGGCCTGGCCGATATCCTGATAGGATGGGTCGCTCTGCTGGATCTCCAGGTAAAGCGGTAGTGCATCTGCGGGTTTCCCGGCCTGCATTAACGTATCCGCGGTCTGGTATTTGGCGGCCAGGGCTTGGGCCGCCGCGCTGGCTTCCTGGGCCAGTTTGGCCTGCGCGAGTTGCACCTGGTACGCATGGCTTGCCCAGAGAATCGCAATGGTCACCACCAGAGTCAATCCGCCTATCACGGGCGCACTCCACCGAAACCACCGGCGTCGGTGGAGCAGGTCTTCATCCTGGTGTTTCTTCCGGGTTTCCTGCAGCGCAAGCCGAATCTCCACATCCTGTTTGAAGCTCAGCAGGTACCCATCTTCAGGGTACATGACAAGTAATTGACCGATTTTCTGCTGGCATTTTTCCCAATCGGCATTCTGGAAATCCTGGAGAAGCCCCCGGAAGTTCGGATCATCCCGGTAGAGCATGGGTGCCGTGTCATGACTATGGCTCCTCCCGGAAAGGCGGGAAGAAGCCGGCCCTGCCGGCATATGGGCATTGGCGGCCGAGTCGTCTGCCTGCTCGACCCGCCGGGCATTGCCTTCCGTCTTCTTTTCGTCCGGAGTCAACGGCTGTTCCTCACACAAGAGAGTAGTGGCTCTCTGCGGGTCTATTTTGCCAGAATCTGCATGAGCACCGGCAGGAACGGTCCCAGAAGGACCCCAAACAACGCCGGGAAGATAAAGGCCACCAGGGGCAGCATCATCTTGGCGGGCAGCTGCGAGGCGATTTCCTTCGCGCGGAACTGCCGGTAGACACGCATTTGTTCCGCCTGGGAGTGAAGCACATCCGCAATACTCATGCCCAGCGTCTCTGACTGCAGGATGACGGACACGAAGCTCGAAAGTTCGGTGATATCCACGCGTGCCTGCAGGTTGCGCAAAGCCTGCCGGCGCGAAATGCCAATTTCCATCTCGGAGACCACGCGGACAAATTCCATGCCGACAGGCGTCCTAAATGTTTGTCCCAGCCGCAACATCGCCTGGTCGAAACTCAGGCCGGCGGCAGTGATGACCGAAAGCATATCCAGGGCGTCGGGCAACCCACGTCTTATCGTGTCCTGGCGCTGTTTCATTCTGGAGCTCAACCACAGCCCCGGCGCACCGAGACATACCGCGAGCAGCAGAAGACCCAGCAACAAATTCATTGTCGACGGATGGATGCGATAGATCACGAAAGCCAGCAGCATGCCAAGCAGTAGCAGGAACATGCGGATGCCGTAGTATTGCGGCGCCCGGAAGTTGTAGGGATTCCCGGCAATGGCCAGACGCCGATTGGTCTCCTGGATCGTCTGCGCGGGGGTATAACGACTCAAGTAGGAAATGATGTTCTTCAGCCAGGCTACCACGGTCCTTTGGGCGAGGCTGTCCAGGAACTCGCGGTCCTCAGGCTGATCCGGGCCGCGCGCTTGCGTATCAGGCCTTTCGGAGACGAAAGTCTCAATCCGTTGCTGCTCCGGCTTGCCACCCAGAGACTTCAGTCCAACCGCGGCCAGCACCAAGCCGGCCAGCACGAGCAGCACCGCAATCGCGAAACCCAGTGTAGTGAGATTCATGCGCTTTTCCCTGGATCCGCCAGATTCACACGTTGACCTTGGCGATTCTGCGCAGCACGATGTTGCCCACCACCAGACTGCATGCCGCATAGATCAGGATGTACCGTGTAACGCCTGGTTGAAACAATTGCTGCCAGTAGGTCGGGCTCAGGAGTGAAAGTGCGATCAACGTGAAAACCGGCATCAGCGTAAGCAGATAGCCTGCAAAGTTGGCATAGCCGGTAAGGGCTCGCATCTCGCTGAACAAATATACCCTCTGCCGGATCGTTTCCACGACCACGTTCAGGATGGTTGTAAGATTGCCGCCAACCTGAATATTGATGATGATCACTGTCGCCACGAGGTTGAAGTCGTCACTTTCCATCCGGCTTGCCATGTTGAAAAGAGCCCGGCCGAGCGGCAGGCCCAACTCCACTTCCCTTCGAACCTGGCGGAACTCCTCCGAGCTCGGCGAGTCCATTTCGTCGATGACCACATTCAATGCTTGCTGGAACGAATAGCCGGATGCGACCGCACCGCGTATCATCGTCAGCGAGTCGATCAATTGACTCTGAAAGCGTTTCTGGCGCCCTTGAATACCGCGGAAAAGCATGAACCCCGGCACGATATACGCCAGAACGGCCAGGCCCGCGGCCGGCAGGATGTTCCTGAAGATCCCCAGGCCGACGATGAACGCCAGCAAGGCCCCGCCTACCCGGATGAACCAATATTCGCCTCCCGTGATCGGCCAGTTTGCAGCCACGAGTTTGTGCTGCATGTCCTCAGAATCCAGTCCTGCAAACAGTGTGTTGAATCGGCGGCGCAGGCGGCTCAGCAAGGGTTCCGTTTCGGCCTGTTGCAGGGCCAGGTCCGAACGGGTGGGCTCGACGAAATGATCGATTCGCTGGCTCATCTCGTCCCGGGTCCGCAAGGCAATGTAAACACCGACCCCCATTGCGACAATTCCCAGTACCATTGCCAGGACCACAAGCGGCAGGATTGCGACGATAGGTGCCAACGCTGACCTCAATCTCAGAACTGAATTTGTCTCATGTCCCGGGTGGCCGGGTCTGCAATGTCTGCGGATCCAAGTCTAACCGAGGCGCGAGGATTTGGCGAGCACTTCCTGCATGGTGGCTGTCCTGGGAGCGCGGCCCTCTCCAAGTCCCAGTGCTGCCGCAAGATTCTTTGCCATGCTCTGAAACGCCTTGCGCAGCGGATTGTTCTGCGCCTGCATGAATGCGGGGACGCCGCGGTTGATGCCTTGCAGTGCAACCCGCGGATCCCATGGCAGCGTGGCAAATGCCTTTACTTGCAGCGTGCGCTCGATATCCTGCAGACTCAGCCCCTCGCGCTGATTGTTCTGGTTCACGACCACCAGGATCTTTTCCTTCGGGAATGAAAGGGTGGTGCGGCACAGATCGAAAAACCGGGTGGCGTCGCGCAAGGAGGCAATGTCCGGGGTCAAGACCAGAATAATTCTATGGCTCGCATCCATCACGGTGACGGTGTTCTCGTTGAGGAAATTCCCGCCGTCGATCACGATGTACGGATAGAGCTTCTGCACGCTGGTCAGGATGCGGTGAAGCTCCTCCGGATGGATCTCCTGGGCCGACATTGGAGTGGTGGGGGCAGGCATGACTTTGATGCCGGAGACGTGCCCTGCCACCACATCGCGGATCAAACCCTCATCCAACGCCTCGATGTGTGGAACTAGATCAGAAATGGAGTTCTGGGTTTTCAAATTGAGCATAAGGTCCAGATCCCCAAAAAACAGTTTTGCGTCCATCAGCAGGACTTCCTGGGACAGTTGTTCCTGCAAGGCCATGGCCAGGTTGATCGCGATCGATGAACACCCTACGCCGCCCTTGGGGCTGAATACCACAATTGTGCCGCGCCCGGACATGGGGACTTCACCGACAGCCGCTGCTGGCCTGGCTTGCTGGCTGCGTTGATGGATCGTCTTGATGCGCCCCACCGTGTCCAGCAACTCCGTTTGAGTAAAGGGCTGGCTGATGAAGGCGCGTGCGCCCGCCAGGATGACCTGGTTGGCTTCGGCAGCCTTTTCTTTCGGCAGGATCACCACCACTTTTGTTTCTGGAAACTGCAGTGTAATGCTGTCGATCAGATCGAGCGGATTGGCGGCCGGGCTGAGATAATCCAACAGGATGCAGTTCGGCTGCAATTTTTCGATCCGATCCATCAATGCGTCGTCGATTTCCTGGGGATCGAGAAGCAAGTAGCCCTCTGCCTTGCCCAGCGCAGTCCTCACCCGCGCCAGCAGCGTTTCGTGGGATGTAATGCACAGCACGCGGAACGGATCTTGTGGGTTCGGCACGGTCATCCCTTTCCTTAAGGGGCCCTATGGCAGGAGGCCCAAACCATAGAGTTCCTTGATGTATTGGGACGTGACCGGTGTGAGCTGGAACTGACCACTCGAGGTTGGAGCGCGCAAAACCAGGTCGAAATTGGCGCCGGCGTCCTTCAGGTACTTGAGCACCAGTGCATTCTGGGGCTCCAGCGCCAGAAGATATGCCTGCACGGCCACCTGGTCTCGGCCCGGACCTGGACTGACCGGCGCCGCTGGCGCAGCTGGCGCATTAGAGGCATTCGTGAGCGCACTGCCAGTGGTGTTCACGGGATTTTGGGGCGCCAAGATGGAGATCACGATGGCTGTAATATCCAGCCGTTGAAAGGCCGTGAAGGTCACCTGCTGCGGCGCCTGCCCCGTCGTCGTCGGCGCGGCGGGTGCGGGTTGAGCCGCCGGAGCGATCGACGTGTCATACGAGGCCAGAATATCCACGATATCCCCGCGCTTCACCATGGATTCGCGGCTCATCAGATCGGTGGCGGGCAGCGCCATCAGAACATGTTTGTCATCCAAGACATAGGCCACGTCATAGGCCACGCCCGTCGGATTGGCGAGATTATGCTCCAGGATCATTTCTCCCTGGACCAGGTCCGTTTTCGAGATCCTGCCGACCGCGTCATCCACCTTGGTAACCTTATCTCTGGGAGCGAATTCTATGGGGATCTCGGAGAGGACCACATCGCTGGCGGTCAGTACCGTTCCGGCTGTGACGTCATTGGCGGCGAAGGCGACCAGTGTTTTTGCTACCGGCACGGGTGTGGGGCCCGGGGCTGCGCCGCTGGTCACGTGCAGGTCGAGAATGCGCGCAGCCGCGAACATTCCCAGGGCGATCAGGAAAACACCCGCAATGGCAATCAATAATCCTGTGCGAGCGCGCGAATTCAAGGCATGCCTCCTTGGCTCTCTATTGCGTCAGGGAGATCACATAGACTCCCAGATTAAAACCACCCGGGTTGATTTGAGTTCCTTCGATTATTCCGCTGACGAAATACCCTTCGAATGAGCCCTGCCCTTTTCCCGCTTTCGGGCATGTATCGTTTCCCTGCTTGGTTACACAGGTCACAATGAACGGGGCAATACCAGCCACCCTGTAGTAGTCTCCGGAGCCACTACCCACGATGAGGTCACCTGCCCGGTAATTTGCGCATGCGGCAACATTGGATGTGCCCTCGCACGCGGAGTTAATGACGGGGACCAGGACAGGATTATCTAAGAATGATGGGGATGGCCAGTTATTCAGCGACCCCTTCTTGACGCCTGTGATGGCAGGAACCCACACCGGTGGAACCACTTGCCCGGCATACCCCGAAGGGGGGCTACCCATCCAACCTCTGAGGCAGGGTGGAGTCTTACAAAGGCCATCCAAGGAGAGCCAGGCCTTCATGGAAGTATCGTATATGACATAGACTAGTTGCGGACCGATGCCGTCGACATAGCTCGCGTAGGTCACGCCATCCCCTTGGTCGAGGATCTGGCTGCCGCCCGCACTCAGGCCCATCTTCCTGGATGGCACGTCAACGATCTGCGTCTTGAACAGCGTCCACGGAATGGACGCCATATTGCATTGGTTTGGTGGCTGGCCAATAAGCACACCGCAAGCCCATGTAACGGGCAGCACCCCGCCTAGCGCAGCGGGGGCGAAGCAAGCCGCCTTGGATGCGGCGCGTGCGGTGTCATTGGGACGCCCCAAGACGCTAGCGAAGAAGGACGGTGTCTGAACCGTGGTATGGACCTCGACAGGTCCGAGCATGTTGTTCATGTCCGTTATGACCGGATCCACTGCCGTGGCGTGGTTCTGAGTGACCGCATACTGGTAAGCCGCATTTTGGACGGCGCTTAGATTGCCCTGTTCGACGCACTTAACATGCGCGGCTGCCAGGGCGGCTGCGTCCGCCGCGGTTTGGGCGTTTCGGCGATTCACATAGATGCTGCCCCCATCGATGATCAACGCCGCCACGGCAACCAGCCCAAGCAGGGCGATCGCGAACAGAACCAGGCTTTGGCCTTTCTCACGTGTGTTGCGAGTCATGTTTCCTCCTTACGGCCGGTTCCCATACGGCGTCATCTGCATGGTTGATTTGACATCAAAATGGCCGGCCGACCCCAGAATTTGCGCCATGAACGGAAGCATGGGAGCCACCACAGTCTGCGCCCGAACGGTGACGCGGTACTTTTCAGGGACGCTCGTGTCACACGTGACGGAAACAGCACTGGAGGTGAGGGGCACGCCCACGGCGTAGCCCACCACCTTTTGCTTGATTTCCGAGGTTCTTGCCGCAGAGCAGGGGAGTTGCTGGACCACTGCATATCTGGCGCCCTCCCTGACCGCATTGTAGAGCGCAGATTTGAAATACACGATTCTGCCAAGCTCCATGAACGCAAGAAGTATCAGCAGGATGAGCGGCAGGAGCAGGGCGAATTCCACCATGGCCTGCCCAGGAAACCGACGCTCGTGTCTCATGGTATCAGCATCCGCGCCTCATTGGTCAGGTGCAGTGGACCGTGGTGAAATACATCGACGGGCATTGCCATTTGATGGCTGACTGTAACGACCACGGTGGTGGCTCCTCCACTGGGGCAGGCACCGTTCGGTACGCACTGCACGACAATATCGCTCAGAGCGATCGGAATGCCTGAGCTCTGTGCCTCGAGCTGGACGGTGGCCTTTGCGTTGGCAACTGCATTGGCCTCCGCGCTGTGATACACCATGTAGTAGGCGCCCTCGCGCGCCGAATTCTCCAGTTGCACCTTTGTGTAGAATGCCAGCCCGAGATCAAGAGCCCCCACGACGAGCAGCATCAACAGCGGGAGCATCAAGGCAAACTCAACCAGGCCTTGTCCGCTCGTCTTGTGAGGCTTTTCCATCCCGGGTACCACCTTCTTGGCAACGATCAATCCGCCATTTCGAAAGACCTGTCCGAGACAAGTCTAAGCCTATGCTGACTTAAATAGGCTTGCAATACCCAAACACTTCCGTTTTCGGACACAAACGCTCTGAATTGGGTCATTTCCTCACCAAGATGCAACTCCCCCACGGCTATTCCTATCCCCGACCTGCCGCAGGGGGCGTCCGCGTCTTCCGCCGCATGGGAGATGATCACCGATAGCTATCGATTTGTAAGGTTGAGCGATGGTATATGCGCATTATAATTCACTTCGATGCTCTGCACAACAGGGCGGGGCGCCACGCCAGCGTCTAGGGCAACGCCCGGATGATCCTCCCAAAAAGCGACATGGTCGGGAGGTTAGGTAAATTTAACGCAGGGCGATCGTTGGACAACGAAGAATAGGCTTCATGAGAGCATACAGCGGGGTGGTCATTATTTGCAGCTTGTTCCTCTCGCCGGTCACGTCCGCGGCGAGGTTGTACCGACCCCGTGCGATACCGTTTTCGCCTGCACCAAAACAGAGTATCGCCCCCGACAATACGACGCCCGTCTGCCTGGACCGCAGCAACATTCCACCAGAGGAATTGCACTGGCTCGCCATGCCCAACAGCCCGAGCGAACTTGCCACCAGCGAGGACTATGCTTTGCTTTCCGGAAAGCTGATCCAATCTGGAGCAGTAGACGCCCGCGATTGTCCGCTGAATGGATTGTGGCCAAGTGGCTATGCCAATGGATGCGGCCTTGAGAAGACACGCCAGGCTTCACTCTATCTTCAGAACATATATGACGGCGACATCCTCGCTGCGGGCAAGAGCACCGGTGTGCCGCCGGTCATGATCAAACAGCTGATTCGCTATGAGAGCCAGTTCTGGCCGGGGCAACTGGGCCTCGATGAGTTTGGCCTTGGAAACGTGACTAAGGCGGGCGCAACCACCGCCCTTTTTTGGAACCTCAACCTCTGGCAGAGCGTCGCCACGCTATCGCGCACCACGGCCGATATGCCCGGGCACCTCTTGGCCATCCTGGATTCAAGCTGCGCCACCTGCGGCCCGAGAATAGACATCCCCAAGGCACAGCGCAGCATCGCCTATATGGCCGAGGTCCTGCTGGGGTACTGCAAACAGACCACCCAGGTCATCTACAACGCCACACGCCAGTCTCCGGGCGATGTGGTGGACTATGCCACTATCTGGAGACTAACACTGCTCAACTACAACGCGGGTCCCCAATGCGTTTTTGACGCCGTGAAAGCGGGCCATATGTATGGCGCCAAATTGAGCTGGACTGGGATCGCCACCTACCTCAACGGTTTTGGCTGCATTCGGGGCGTGGCATATGCAGACAGGATCAGCGCCCCCTACTACAACTTTGGAACCACGCCTTGAGTTCCCCCTCGCCACGAAACACGAAGGATGTCCCGGTGAGCCTTTCTTCGGGAAATCCTTTACCTCTCGTGCCAGAACGAGGGTATTTGCGTTTGCGCAATCACGTTGAAATCCTGAACTCGATCAACAAAGATTGCCACCAACTTGGGATCAAACAGCGTGCCGGATGAACCCTTGATGAGCTCAGATGCCGCCTCGGGCGGCATATGTGTTTTGTAGGGCCGCTCTGTCATCAAGGCATCGAAGACGTCCGCCAGAGCCACAATTCGGCCGCTGATGGGGATCGCCTCCCCTTCCAGACCTTGCGGATAGCCGGAGCCGTCCCACCTTTCATGATGCGTCCGCGCAATGATCTCGCCGGTCTGCAGGATGGCGGATCCCGAACCGCTCAGCAAGCGGGCGCCTTCCACCGTATGGTGCTCAGCAATCTTGTACTCAGCCGGTTCGAAGTTCCCGGTCTTTTTCAGAATCGATTCTGGAAGGGCGATCTTGCCCACATCATGCAATATGGACGAGAACGAGATAAGGGTGGCCGCGTTGTGCCTGAGACCTGCCCCTGTGGCGAGCATATGGGTGTAGCGGCGAATGCGTTCCAGGTGCGCATGATTGTCCCATTCAGCAAGCTCCGCGATATAGGCGGTCAGCACCAGATGATCCAGCATATCCTGTTGATTCAGATCCGGAAAATCTCTTGACATGGCCCAACTCCCTCTTGACCCGCGTATCCCGAATAAATGGCGGGTCTCATAAATGATATAGCACGCACCAATTCAGGTCAAGCGTGGATACCGTTTATTGGCATTGCAATCTTGTAAGGCGCGCCGCGGCTGAGCAGCATTCAGCACTCACGCCACTCAATGACTCGCGGCCGTCGCCCGGTCGGACGCAACACGCCGACTGAGGACACGGTGACTGCCAGCCGTCGGAGCGGCATCCCCGGGCTGCACGGCTACGCGGAAACAATTCATCAAACAGGAGGGGACGCTAGATTGCCTGTCCCTTGAACTGGCTGACATACAGGTGGTGGTAGAACCCGCCCCGATCAAGCAGTTGCTGGTGCGTTCCCTTTTCGACTATCTCGCCGTCGTTGATGACGATCACCTGGTCGGCATCACGGATTGTGCTCAAACGGTGTGCGATCACAAAGCTGGTGCGCCCTTTCATCAAGAGCAGCAGGGCCTTCTGGATGCGCACTTCAGTGCGCGTGTCGACGCTGCTGGTGGCCTCATCCAGGATCAGAATGCCGGGGTCGGCCAGGATGGCACGCGCGATGGCCAGCATCTGGCGCTGTCCCTGGCTGAGGTTCGCCGCCCGTTCCGACAGATTCGTCTGGTAGCCCTGCGGCAGCTGCCGGATAAAATGATCCGCCTCAGCCAGCCTGGCAGCTTCGATCACTTCCTCGTCGCTGGCCTCCAGCCGGCCGTAACGGATGTTCTCCATGACCGTGCCGGAGAACAGGAACGTATCCTGCAAGACCAGTCCCAGTGCGCGCCGCAGATCCGCCCGCTTGATGTTGCGGATATCTGTGCCGTCGATGCGGATGCTGCCGCCGTTGATCTCGTAGAAGCGCGTCAGGAGATT
>JBGPAT010000037.1:0-14170 GCA_041480885.1 Anaerolineae bacterium | reverse complement strand
TCCACCACCAGAATATGATGATCACTGCCCCATTCACGCAACGGATGCGCAGGAAGAGGATACGGCCCCGGATCAGATTCGTTTGGATAGTAGAAGATAAACGCGTATTTGTTGACCTGCGCACCGTCAACTACGTTATAGGGAATGCCGATCGGCCCACCGGCCCAGGTGCCCGATCCAAAATCCATGTGCAGGCCTGTGGTTGAACCTATGGAATTGACCCAGCTGCTCGAACGCGAGGCCACAGGCAGGTTGTTAATGGGAGCGTTCCAGATGTTGTCAGCCGGGTACATGCGGCAATTGGCAATGCCCGGCGATGCAGATGCCAGGTAACTCTCAGCGAACTGGCCATAAAGCGAGAGGCCGCCATTCGCCTGGAGCATCGCCGGAGTCCAATCAGGGTGATAGATCCAGGCCAGGTTGCTGAGGTGGTTGTCCTCGAGCCATCTGGTGAATGGGATCCCGTAATTGGCGGCAGTTCCGGGCCATTCACGGTTGGCGCCGGCATCCACATCTTCGTAGCCCCACTCGGATACAAGTACCGGTCTGACACCAATCAGGCCTCCTGTATCCTTGTTCCACACAGATGCCGTATTCTGGCCGGTCACGGAGTATTTATGATAGGCATAGACTACATTGGGGTCAGACAAAGGATTGTCTTTGATTCCGACCAGCCAGCTTGCCCAGCGGTTTCCCGTGGCAATGACGATGTTCTGCGCAGCATTGCTTCGAACAGCCTGGGTCAAGGTCTCATAGTAACTTTTCAAAACAGGCCAAAGTGGATTGGGGTCGGATGGATTGCTGGTGAGATCGGCGGGATTGGCCGGCTCATTCCACAGGTCGAACATGATCCGGGTATCCGAGCCGTAGAGGCGCGACATTTCAATCCAAAATGACGTGGCCAGCGACATGCTCGAGTCGTAGGTATCAGCGGGATTCCCGGGAACGGCCGCCTGATAGTAGCTGTCCGGCCAGCCTATCACATGATAGGAGAGGATCACATACATTCCGTTGGAAAGCGCGGCGTTAACCTGCTGAGCCAGGCCGGCAATCAACTGTGTGTGATCCATGTGCGCCCACTCGGTGGGAAAGATGCTGATCCGGACCCCGTTGGCATGCCATTGTTGAGCCAGGACCGCATAATCATTGAGCGTGAGTGTCGGATACCAGCTGGAATTGCGCGCCCAGAAGGGATCCCCCATATTGATGCCACGCAAGCGAACAGGAATCCCGTTAGCCACGATTTGCATGCCTGATACGGATAGCCCCGGAAGGGATTGAGCGGCACGGACATTAGAATATCCTGTAGGGATGGCCAGGATTGCGGCCACAAACACCAACCGGATAGTTCTTTTCATGAGCTGCTCACGACTGCATTTCATATCCATTTTCCTGGGGCATATCGGCCTTGTGGGGAGTATATAGCGAAAGGGCTGCCCTGCTGGCAACATTGCAGAATTGACAGGGCAATGCCTTTGCACAAACTGACAGGCTTGTTCACCCAGAATTGAGTCTTGAGATCTTGCCATCACGGAACATGGCAATTCCCGGGCGATTGGCCGGAGATCAGGCCGGTGTCCACCCGTTATAATCTCGTCATGCGCAAGGGACTCCTCCTCTACAATCCCGCCGCAGGCCGCCTATCTGTAAAGAGGTTCGTGCGCGGCATCCTGCGTCCGTTGCACGCCGCGGGCTGGCAGGTGGAGATCGCCGAGACGCTCAGCGGAACCCACGCCACGGGAGTCGCGCGCCAAGCCGCGGCGGAAAAGTATGATGCAGTGTTTGCCATCGGCGGCGACGGCACCGTCGGCCAGGTAGCCAATGGCTTGATCAATTCAGACACCGCGCTGGCAGTGCTGCCGGCGGGGACGATGAACGTCTGGGCCATGGAACTCGGCCAGCGCACGTTCGACTGGCTGCATACCGGCGCACTGCGCGAGAATGCGCGCTTGCTGGCCGAGGCGCCGACTTACTGCGTCGATGTGGGCCTGTGCAACGGCCACGCCTTCCTGCTGTGGGCGGGCATTGGCCTGGATGCCATGATCATCCATCAGTTGGAGCCGCGCCCGCGCGTCGAGAAATATGTGTCGGTGCCGCAGTACGTCGCGGGCATGGTCTGGAACGCGGCCGTCTGGCACGGCATGGATCTGCGCGTCTGGGCGGATGAGCAGCGCGTGGATGGCCACTTCCTGCTGGCAGTCGCCACTAACATCCGTCGGTACGTGGGGGGTCTGGCGGTCCTTTCACCCGAAGCCTACCTGGACGATGGTGAAATGGATCTATGGCTCTTTAGCGGCAACAGCCTGGCCGATGCGATCCGCGCTTACTTTGAGGTGCTCGCCGGCATCCACGTCACAAGCGATCAGGCGCGCCGGCTGCCATTCGGTTCAGCACGCGTGGAATCGGATACCCCATTCTCGGTTCATATGGATGGCGAGCCGATGCTGGGCGGCAAGCAGGTGGAACTCAGCATCCAGAAGCGCGCCCTCAGGGTGCTCGTGCCGCCCAAGGCCTTGCGCATGCTCAAAGAAAAACCCTGTTCATGAAACGCTTCCTGACTTCACTAACCAAGAATCCGCTGTTCTTTCTGCTGCTGGCGCTGCCGGTCATGCTGAGCGCACAGCTGGCGGGCTGGCCGCCCGTGGCGGTCTTCGGGCTCGCCGCCCTCGGCATCATCCCGCTGGCCGCATATATCGGAGAGGCGACCGAAGCTCTGGCCGCTCACACCGACGCCCGCACGGGCGCGTTATTGAATGCCACGCTCGGCAACGCGGCCGAACTCATCATCACGATTGCGGCGGTGCGGGCGGGGCTGCTGGAACTCGTGAAGGCCTCCATCACCGGCTCGATCATCGGCAACCTGCTTCTGGTGCTCGGTTTTTCCATGGCGCTCGGCGGCATGCGTCACGGCGTGCAGAGTTTCAACCGGACGAATGCGAGTCGCAATGCCATCTTGCTGGTTCTGGCAGTGATTGCACTGGTCATTCCATCGGTGTTCAGCCAGTCAATGGCTGTGACGGCCTCTGCCCCGTCAGCCCGGGTGGCGGTCGACTCTCCGGTCGAGGAATTGAGTCTGGGGGTGGCAGCGATCATGCTGGCGCTTTACGCGCTTGGGCTGTTCGATGCTGCACGAGCCGATCGCGCGCGCCGACCGCAGGGAGCACAGGGAGCACAGGACGGCCCGCTATCGGTGGAGCTGCCAAAGTCGGGCGTGCCGCACTGGACGCTTGCTCAATCCATCACGGTCCTGGCATTTTCCACGCTCGGCATGGTGTGGCTAAGCGAGGCATTGGTGGGTATGGCGGAGGACGTCATCACGGGCCTGGGCGTCTCCGAGTTCTTCCTGGGCATCATCCTGGTTCCAGTCATCGGCAACGTGGCCGAACACATGGTCGCGGTGCAAATGGCCCTTAAGAACAAGATGGACCTCAGCACGGAGGTGGCGATTTCTTCCAGCCTGCAAATCGCACTCTTCGTCGCGCCGCTGCTGGTATTCATCAGCCTGGCGATGGGAAACCCGCTGCAGCTCATCTTCAACCAGTTTGAGCTGCTGGCACTGTTGGCCGCGGTCGTCATCACGGTGCTGGTGTCCTCCGACGGCGAATCGACCTGGCTGGAAGGCGCGGCTCTACTGGCGATCTATCTCATTCTCGGTTTGGCCTTCTTCCTGCTGCCATGAATCGCAATAACCAGCCCTGCCTCTTGAACATCTGGACGATCGCCGGCGCGCTGGCAGTAGCGGCCTGCCTCCTGCTCTTCACGCTGGTCTCCATCGGATGGACACGCGCCCGTACCAGCGCGAAGCTTGGATTCGTGCCGGCCGATCTCACGATCATCCCGCCTTCGACCGCTACCCTCAGCCCAACGCAGATTCCCACGCCAGTGGGTACAGGCACTGTGGCTGCGGGACAGATCGGCGTTGGCGCCTACGTGCAGATCACGGGTACCGAGGGGGCCGGCCTGCGTATCCGCTCCGCGCCGGGCCTCAACAGTGACACCGTATTCCAGGGGCAAGAAGCTGAGACCTTCCAGGTGACGGACGGCCCTCAGCAGGCGGACGGATACACCTGGTGGTACTTGGTGGCGCCGTACGATAAGACGCGCGCCGGCTGGGCCGCGGCGGATTTTCTGGCTGCGGTTCCCGCACCATGATTCACAGAATCGAATCGACTTGGAGAATTCTCCCTTCCCTCAGGGAAGGGGGCAGGGGGATGGGCGGACAGACTCGGGGACTCCCGTATTGGGCTGATGAGCATGACTGAAAAGCCCACCAACGTCACCGTCAATAAGAAGACCGGCGAGTTCACCATCAACTGGGACGACGGGCATGCGAGCGTCTATCCCTTTGGGTTGCTGCGCGCCGCCTGTCCGTGCGCCTCGTGCCGCGGTGGGCATGAGAACATGCGCAGCGAGCCGGATGCCGAGGTCTTTGGGCGGCAGCTCGAAGATTCGCCCGCCACGCGCATCAGCAATGTCAAGGCCGTGGGCTCGTACGCGTTGACCATCGTCTGGGAGGATGGTCACGACTACGGGATCTATAACTGGCACTACTTACGCGCGTTATGTCCGTGCCCGGAGGATCGGGAGAAGTACGGCGGCTTTCCGGAGTCTTAGCGACTGCTGAAGTCTGGCGAGAAGCACTGGTCATCATCCGCGACGCTGGTCACGACTACGGGACCTTCGGCAACTGGCACTATTTGCGCGCCGTCTACCCTTGCCCTGAGGACCGGGCGAGGTACGGCAGGCTTCCGGAGTCTTAGAGACTGCTGAAGTCTGGCGAGAAGCACTGGTCATCATCCGCGACGCTGGTCACGACTACGGAAGCTTCGGCAACTGGCACTACTTGCGCGCGTTATGTCGGTGCCGGGAGGATCGGGCACAGTACAGGAACTGAGTAGCCGTCAGACACCAAGAAGGAACTGCTATTCGTGGAATTCTTCGACCTGATAGGTCAGCACTTCGAGGTGCTTTTTTCGCCAAGTGTCCGGCGCCGCCCCCATCTTGTAGCACAGGTTATCCAGGAAATCAGCCTTCGCCGGGATCTTCTCCCAGACCTGCGGCAGGAAGGTCGCACGACGATGACCATCGCGCAGGATCACGCCGTCCACCTGCGGGCGCAGACGGTTCAGCAGGTCGTCGCAGTCCCGATAGTTGAGACTGACAGGCATCGTCAACCGTGAGATCTCGATCTCGATCTGATCCAGCTCGTCGGATGTGACCGGCGGAAAGCGCGGGTCTTCCAGGGCGGCCGCCAGCGCATGCTCGCGGACATCCATTGCCAGTGGCTGGAAGGGTTCGAGAGCGCCGATGCAGCCGCGCAGGGCACCTCGCACGGTCAGCGTTACAAATGAAGCGCCTGGGGCTTTCAAGCGTGTCCCCACGCTTTCGAGGTCCACGTCCGGCGGGGCCTGGCCTTCAACGCCCCGCCTCAACGCTTTTCGCGCCAGTCGCAGCAGGATCTGTTTTTCTTCTGCGGTCAATACGTCTTCCATGCTAACCTGACCCTATCTTTCCGTTCAAGGATGGTCGGAAACAGCGGCCACATCACTCCTGCAGCTTGTGATAACCGCGGTCGTGATAGACCAGTGGCGCCTCATGGTCGTCGCCCCGGACCGCAACCACTTCCGCCACAAAGAGGGTATTCATTCCAGAAGGAACACTCTGCCTGACCCGGCAATCGAGATACGCCAATCCACCCTTGATGAACGGCGCGCCGGTCTCCAGGGTTTCGGTCTGGAGCCCATCCAGCCGGTCCTCGCCATCAGAGGCATGCCCGGCAAACCTTTCGGACAGGCTCTGTTGGTCGGCGGACAGAATGGTGACACCGAAAGCCTGGGCACGGCTGACAAGTTCATGTGTGCGACTGGAACTCTGTACGGAAATCATGATCAGCGGCGGATCCAGCGAAACGGACGTGAACGAGCTGACCGTCATGCCGTGCTGTTCGCCGCCATGAGCGGCCGTCACGACCGTCACGCCCGAGGTCCAGGCCCGCATGGCCGCGCGGAGACGTTCTGCATCAACTGTCATGCTGCGTATCTCATCATCTAATCATCATAATGGTGCGGAAAAGCGGTGTCAAGCCTGCGGGTTTTCGAGGGCAGCTCGAGGGGCTCCTAGGCGTGCGACACGCATTGTGAGCCGCCCTCGGTCAATAACACCCTTGCAATTTCGCATAATTATCAGTAGTATCGTACGAAATGAGCAGTTCAGACCACCGACCCGGCGCAACTGTGTTGCCACGCCCAAGATCGAAACCTTTGCATGCGATCGAGCGGACGCTGCTGATAGCGGTGCTGCTGGCAACCGTTTTCGTGGCATGGACTCCGGCGAGCTTCTCGGCCTCGTCGTTCTCAGACAGACTGGCGGTTTTGCTGACGCCCCAGGCGTCCGGGGACGCTGCCGGCACCGCGCAGCCAGCCCTGCGCATCGGCATTGTCGCCGGGCATTCGGGGAACGATTCCGGCGCGGTGTGCGTGGATGCCAACGGCAAGGTGACGCTGACTGAAGCCGAGGTGAATCTCAACATCGCGACCCTCGTGCAGAAGAAGCTGGTGGACCGCGGTTTTCAGGTGGATCTCCTCAATGAGTTTGACACCCGGCTGAATGGTTACCGTGCCGTGGCGGTGGTTTCCATCCATAACGATTCCTGCCAGTACATCAACGATGAAGCCACCGGCTTCAAGGTGGCCGCGGCGCTGAACACGCGGGATACGAATCGCGCCAACCGCCTGTTGGCCTGCCTAGTGGACCGTTATCATACTGCCACTGGCTTGCAGTTCCGTCCCGGAAGCATCACGCCTGACATGACAGGCTACCACGCCTTCTCGGAGATCGACCCCAACACCGTCGCGGCCATTATCGAGACCGGCTTTCTTAATCTTGACCGGGAGATCCTGACTCAGCACACGGATCAGGTCGCGGACGGCGTCGTGGACGGCATTATGTGCTTTGTCAATAACGAAAACGTCGAATTGACCCCGGTGCCAACGGCGACCCCATGAACCGGCGCCTCGACGAAGCCCGTCTGGCGGTACAGAAGGCCCGTGCGGCCCTACGCAACGACGATCGCAGCCAGGCTCGGCAGTGGGCGGAAAAGGCTGCCGCCCTCGCACCTCAACTGGAGGATCCATGGCTCGTGCTGGCGGCCGTGGCCAGCCCGCGCGCCAGCCTTGAGTATGTTCAAAGAGCACTCAAGATCAATCCAAATAGCGGGCGCGCCCGGCGCGGCATGGAGTGGGCGCTGCAACGCCTCCGCACGACCGAGATACAGAAAACCCGCACCGTAACAGCAGCAACTGCAGTCACCCCATCCATCGCAGGGAGCGCCGCCACGGGTGCCGAACAGGCTCGCCGCCCGAGCGGCTCCACGCGCAGGCCGGTTCTCGCCGTCATCTTGCTGGCGGTCGGCAGCATCGTGTTCGCCGCAGCGGGCTGGTCAGCCAGCACCTCGCCGCTGGTCGCCTCCATCCTGCAGAGCCATGGACTGGTTGCCGAGCCCGCTCGTCCGGCCTCATGGGCAACGGTCCCAGTCGCCAAGCCTACATACACGCCTGCGGCTCCAGTCACGGCGCCGGCAGATGTCATCGCACAAGCCGCGACATCGACGCCAGAACTTGTGCCTACGCCCACTGGCCGCGAGGCCGATCTGTCCACAGCCTTATCCACAGAGTTGCCCACAGATTTGCCCACAGCCTTGCCTACAGACCAGCCAATCGAAACGGCAGTGGATGTCCCGACCGCTGAGCCGACGTCGTCCGCTTCGCTTTCTCTTGAATATGTGGAAGATACGCCGGCCGCCGAAGTCCCGGTCTCTGCACCCGCCGCGACCGCGGCCCTGCCCGCTGTCACAGCGTCGGGTGAGCATTGGATCGACGTGAACCTATCAGAGCAGACGCTCTACGCGTACGCAGGCGATACAGTGGTGAATTCATTCCTGGTCTCGACCGGCACTTCGTCCACTCCGACCGTGACTGGCCAGTACCACATATACGTCCAGCTACGCTATAGCGACATGAGCGGACCGGGCTACTATCTGCCCAACGTGCCGTACGTAATGTTCTTCTACAAGGACTATGGCTTGCACGGCACGTACTGGCATCACGACTTTGGCACGCCTGTCAGTCATGGCTGTGTGAACCTGAGCATTCCCGATGCAGCCTGGCTTTACAACTTTGCCTCCGTCGGGACGCTCGTCAACCTGCACTACTGAGCTATCGCAGTAATTGGCGAAGGCCACCCGGCGTGGGCGCTCGGCACGGAGAGGGAGGTTCTCCCCCGAAGCAATCTCCACAAAGGCTGCATTTCCCTCACTCAACCGGGTCTTTCCTCAATCCCGTACCTCTAAGAATCGCATTAGACTTGCTCTCTGCTCATCCACGAGCGCCAACAAAAGCAGATACAATCCGGGAAACCTGGATGGAGAATCTGCCCTTCTCACGCCGTGATTTTCTCAAGCTCTCTGCCGCCGGAATGCTGGGCGCGCTCCTGGCCGAGGTTGGATTGAGCCGCGCCCTTGCCGCGCCTACCTCACAAGGGCGGATGACTTATAGCGGCTGGCCCCTGTACAGCGATCCATCCTTCAATGCCCGCAAGCTCTCGCTTCTCGGCCGGGATGAAATCGTAAACATCACCGCCGAGGTCGATGGCGACGCGGGAAACCCGTACAACTCCAAATGGTTCCGGGTCAATGGGCAGGGCTACACGTATTCCGGCTGGGTGCAGCCGGTCGAGACCAATTACCAGAAGGCGGCTCTGGGTATTCCGTCCGGGGGCCAGCTGGGTGAGATCACCGTTCCATACAGCATCACGCGTTTGCAGCCGAGCTTCTTGGCGAAAAACGGCTATCGCATCTACTTTGCCACGACGCACTGGGTTACCGGGGTAAGCGTTAACCCGTACGAGAAGGGCATGTGGTACGAGATCTACGACAGCCATCTGCAGCAATCCTATTTTGTACCCAGCGCGGACATGCGCCTTGTCCCGGACGATGAACTCACGCCGCTTTCGCCCGAAGTCTCCGACGACCACAAGCATATCTATGCGGACACCGCCACGCAGTCCGTGACGGCCTTTGAGGACAACACCGCGGTGCTGTTGGCGCGCTGCTCCAGCGGCGGCAAGGGTACCAAGACCCCGTTGGGAAATTTCCAGACCTTTCACAAGGGTCCCACCATCCATATGACCAATGACGGTGCAGCCGGAGCGGGGCATGGCTACGATCTTCCCGGTGTTCCCTGGGTCAGCTTCTTCACCGGAACCGGGGTATCTTTCCACGGCACCTACTGGCACAACGATTATGGCAAGCCTCGCAGTCATGGCTGCGTAAACCTGCGGCCCGCTGACGCCAAGTTCCTCTATCGATGGACCAGTCCCCTCGTCCCGGTCGGCACACAATACCTCTATAAGCCCGGTGAGGGTACGCGCGTCGAGATCATTTCCTCTAACGCCTAGGCCAGCTTCATGCCCAAGAAAGCCTTGTTCGCAGGTCTGGTCGTGGACGAAAACGACCGCGTCGTGGATATCGCCCTCGTGGGCGACGAACCCTTCTACGTCGTGGACGATGCCGGTTTCAAGCGGCACATCCCTGCCGGCGAAATCGACCGCCGCGTGCTTCAGCACATGCAGAATATGCTGAAAGGGAGTGAGGACTTGATCTCCGAGCAGACCGCCAAGATGCTGGGACAGGAGGACATCTTCTCCAAAGCCATGATCGAGCACCAGCTCAAAAACATCGACCAGCAGTTCGAATCGCTCATGCAGCAGGGCATCCCCGAAGAGGGACGCGCTTACATGGGCATGTTGGGATTCAAGGTTGTCATCAACTTTCACGGCGAGGTCCTGCGGATCGAGGAGCCCAGCGCGCCCGAGTCCGACACCGACCAGGGCGGCGAGGAATAGGTCCTGGCTGGCCTTCATCCAGTGATGGGTCCGGAAAAAAATGGTGTGGTGCGCTTGGCGCACCACACCATTTTTTGGGAAGTCTTCCCACCCCCCGCTCCTCGGGGAGGGGACCGACTATTGCTATAATCACTGCCGGACTCCTCATGGATAACAACCAGGACCTCAAAGGCCTGCCGCGTAATATCTGGGTCGTCACGGCCACCTCCTTCCTCACGGACATCTCCTCCGAGATGATCTTCAACCTGATCCCGCTATTCCTCGCCAATGTGCTGGGCGTGGGGACGGCGGTCATCGGCCTCATCGACGGCATCGCGGAGACCACTGCCAGCCTCACGAAGATCTATGCCGGCGCCCTCTCGGACAGGCTCGGGCAGCGTAAGTGGCTGGCCGTCATCGGCTACGGCCTCTCCGCGATCACCAAGCCCTTCCTGTACTTTGCCGACGCCTGGGGCTGGGTGCTCGCTGTACGCTTCTCGGATCGCATGGGCAAGGGTATCCGCACCGCGCCCCGCGACGCGCTGGTGGCGGATAGCATCAACGAAAAGCAGCGCGGCCTGGCCTTCGGCGTTCACCGCGCCGGTGATACGGCCGGCGCCTTTGTCGGACTCGGACTCGCCGCCCTCATCGTCTGGCTGACGCAATCCGGCGCCGCCCAGTTGACGCGCCATACCTTCCAGATTGCGGTGCTGGCCAGCATCATCCCGGCGATCCTGGCCGTGATCGTTCTGGCCCTGGGCGCAAAGGACGTCCCGATATCCCCGCAGGGTAGCAGCCGTCCGCCTCTCAGCCTGAGCAATATGGAGCCGCGCTTCAAGCTCTTCCTGCTCGTCGTCGTTTTGTTCACGCTTGGGAATTCATCTGACTCTTTCATCGTCCTGCTCGGTCAGAACCGCGGCCTGGACATCCTGCAGATCATGCTGATGGTCATGACGTTCAACCTCGTCTATGCCTCGCTGGCCGGCCCGCTGGGCTCGCTCTCGGATCGGATCGGACGGCGCAAGCTGATCATCGGGGGCTGGCTCTCCTACGGGCTGGTGTATCTGGGCATGGCCCTTTCGCGCACCGGCTGGCAAGTATGGGCATTGTACGGACTGTATGGAATCTACTATGGCGCCACAGAAGGCGTGGCGCGCGCTTTGGTCGCTGACATTGTGCCGGCAGCCAGCCGCGGCGCGGCTTACGGACTGTTCAATGGCGCCATCGGCATCACCGCCCTGCCGGCCTCGGTCATCGCCGGTCTGCTGTGGCAGGGCGCCGGGACATGGACCGGCCTCGGCCCCTCCGCGCCCTTCCTTTTTGGCGCGGCCATGGCCCTCATTGCCGGCATCCTCTTCTGGCGACTCGTGAAATGATCGTTTGCGTTCTCATGCCGCCTGCGAGGCGAACTGGGCCGAAGCGACGATGGCTAAGCGTGCCCGCTTGCCATCCACTCCGCCCTCGGGCTTTGCCTTCGTCACCTTTGTGCACTTCGTGTTCAAGAGATGAAAGGATCTTATGAAGATCGGACTGCAGATCCCCAACTTCACTTGGCCCTCCGGCCCGCGGGATATTCACGGCACTCTGGCTAACATCGCCCGCACCGCCGATGAGGCAGGCTTCGCCAGTCTGTGGGTCATGGATCACTTCTTCCAGATCGGCGGACGAGACCAGCGCAGCGGCCTCGGCCCTGCCGAAGATGAAATGCTGGAAGCCTACACCACGCTGGGCTATCTGGCCGGCCTCACGAAGAACGTGAAGCTCGGCGCGCTGGTGACCGGCGTGATCTATCGTTATCCTGGTCTTCTCGTCAAGACCGTCACCACACTGGATGTCCTCTCAGGAGGCCGCGCCTACTTGGGCATCGGCGCTGCCTGGAACGAACGCGAGGCGCGAGGCCTGGGCGTCCCGTTCCCGCCCATCAAGGAACGTTTCGAGCGCCTGGAAGAGACTCTGCAGATCACTCATCAGATGTGGTCTGAGAACAACGGCCCATATAATGGAAAGCACTTCCAGCTTGCCGAGACGCTCTGCAGCCCTCAGCCATTGGCAAAGCCTCACCCGCCCATCATGATCGGCGGCATGGGCGAGAAGAAGACCCTGCGGCTGGTCGCGCAGTATGGAGATGCCTGCAACCTGTTCGCAGGCATGGGGACAGAGACTGTCGGCCGCAAGCTCGATATCCTGAAGCGTCACTGCGAAAAGCTTGCCCGCGACTACGGCGAGATCGAGAAGACCGTCCTCGGCAGCGCCCACCTTGCGCCCGGAAAGATGACCGCCAAAGACGTCGTCGAACAGTGCCGCCTACTGGCGGGCATCGGCATTCAGCACGCCATTTTCAACATGCCCAACGTGCATGAGATCGTGCCGCTGGACATATTCGGCAAGGAGATCATCCCCGCGGTCGCCAGCCTATAGGGGGAAGGTAGGAGCGGCCCTGCGCTGGCGAAGCGGTTGGTGCTTGCCCAACGATCGCCCGATGCAACATCCTTCTTGCCGGCGCCCGGCCTATCGCTGGTCAAGGGTCACCCCGAAATCGCAAAGCTCAAAATAGCTCAATTGCCGGGACGGCGATGCGCTAGGACCGTTGCAACCGGGCAGCAAGTCATATATACTGAAATCCCAGACGGCCCTCGCACGGGCTTGAGGCGGTCGTTCCTTTAATCCATTAGCAGGGAGAATGCCTTTAGAGGCAGAGTGGAAATGGCCATGCAAACCAAGTATCCCAAAGAGCACCAGCCCACAACCCGGCCGCTAGTGTTGTTCCTGTGCCTGTTGGGGCTGACAGCATTTGCGTGCGCGGCGTTGCCCATCCTGCCGCCGCCCAGGATCACACCCACACCGACCGGCCAGATCAATGCGATCGAGGCCGGCACGCCCGCTCCACCGGTGGACAAGAAGAACTGGCAGGTGTGGCACGGGACCATCGTCAGTCAGACATCCCGGCAGTTCATGTCAAATGGCTCGCTGGTCGATACCTGCAAGACCGACTGGAACACAGAACTGGTATTCACCGTCAACCCGTCGGGAACGATTTCCGGTGTGGGCGGTGCCGATTTGACAGCCGGGCCCCAATGCACTCCTCTTGCTAGACCGGGCAACACGACCTACATGCTTTTGTCGGTGGATGGGCTGAAGGACGCCAAGGCGATCTCGCTGAAACTGGGCGTCTCCGAGATCCAACCGATGCCTTCAGGGGATTTTGGTGGATACGCTCTTCTGGATACCAATGGAGCCTGTCCACCGGTGATGCAGGCCCTCACGGTGCCTATGACAGGTGCCGGCGCCGCGCATGTGGAACTGGATCTGAGCGCCGTAATGACGGGCTGTGCCGGCTCAAAAGATGATCGGATGAGCAATCAGAGCCAGGTCAGTCTTGAGTTGATTGGTAAATGCATCGACAACCCGTTCGGCCCGAACGATCCTAACGCCAAGATCTGCGAGTAATACAAGACAGGCCGCCCATCCGCGAAGCCACCCTGTGGCTGAGGGAGCGCCTGCCCTGATGTTCTCGCAGGGGAACCCGCGTCACACCGCTGAGGCGACCTACAGGTAGAACAAGAGGAACAATGCCCAACACCCCGGACCTCAAGCCCGTCCTCACCTTCCTCACCGGCATCGCCAGGAACAACAACAAGCCCTGGTTCGAGAAGAACCGCCCCGCCTACGAGCATGCCAAAGCAGAGTTCGAGGACCTTGTCGATCAGCTCATCCTCGGCCTGGGTGTCGTCGAGGACCTGAAAGGCATCACTGCCAAGGACTGTGTCATGCGCATCTATCGCGACGTCCGCTTCTCGAAGGACAGATCGCCATACAAGCTCAATATGAGCGCTTCGATCGCCCCGGGAGGCAAGAAGTCCTCGCGCCTCGGTTACTACCTGCACATCGAGCCCCATCACGCCTCGATGGTCGCGGGCGGGCTGCACATGCCCGAGTCCGCCCAGATCTCCCGCTTCCGCACCGCCATTGCGCAGGATGCCCGGCGCTTCAAGTCCATCACGAACCATCAGACTTTCAAGCAGTACTTCGGCACCTATGAGGGCGAAAAGTTGAAGACCGCGCCGCAGGGCTATGACCGCGACCATCCCGAGATCGAGCTGCTGCGCTTGAAGGAGGTGGTCGCCGTCCATCGCCTCTCTGACGAAACGGTGCTTTCACCGGGGTTCACGGCACACGTCCTCAAGGCCTTCAGGGCGATGAAACCTTTCCTCGATTACCTGAACTCCGTGATCGCTTAACTCGCCGCCTGTCAATGTCGAAGACCCCGAGTTCTGTCGGGGAACATTTCCCG
>JBGPAT010000036.1:0-14209 GCA_041480885.1 Anaerolineae bacterium | reverse complement strand
GCTCAGGCATCGAACGGGAGGGATTCCTACCGGCCCATTTCCACTGCCAGGACATCATAGTACGTGCCAGCACCGAAGCCGTCTATCAGGACGTGGTCGCCCGGTTTTAGGCTGGGCAGCTGGCGCAGAAAGGCGATCATATTCGAGGCAGCGCTTACATTACCAAACTCGCTTAAGAGCCAGGGCATCGGGAACTTGATCCCCAGATTCGCCAGCTGCTTCTCTTTCAGCTTGTTTATCTTGTAGTTGGCGTGGTGCACAATGCCCACCACGATGCGCGGGGTCTGCCCGAGCTTCTCCATCATGTTTTGATAGGCCTGGTAGACCTCTGTAACGACCTGCACGCCGCTGCGTACGAAGAGCTTCACCATTCCCATGGGTCCAGCCATCTCAATCGCGGCACCGTCCTCAGGTTCATGCATCAACCCGGCGATGCGAATTGAATGGCCCTGCTGTGAAACCTCGACCAGCGAATGGCCGGGCACCCGCTCGCGTGAATGCGGATAGTACATGTGTAGCGCCAGTACGCCTTCCTCATCAAAGACCTCGAACGTCTTGCCAGTGAGAAATTTCATGCTCTTGCCCGGCTCGAGGCCGATGATTCCGGCTCCGTTGCCAAACAACTGGAGAGCGTTCTTGTCACGCGTGTGCTGCAGGCCCCGGGTGAGTCCCTCGACGCCGCCCAGCAAGACCTTTTTTCCGTATAGTTCCCTGGCGACGTTGAATTGACCTGGCGGGGATAGCTCGGGGTTCAGAGCCAGGTGGAGGCTTCCGACCGACCCGTCGCAAGCCTTGTGGACCGTCACTTTGAGCGCATCTTCTGGGATGCCCGCGCGGGCCGCCACTTGCTCCACGTAGTCAGGGACAACGGGCATGCTAACGCCCAACAGCAACCCGTTGACCTCAGAAGGATCCCAGCCAGTGGCCTCAGCCGCACTGCGCAGCAGCCGAGCGCCCACTTCTACCTCAAGCTCGACATGTTCCGGGCCCGTCAGTTCCGGCGTGCGGTGCCGGCTGACAAAGCCTAATTGGTCCAACTGCAATTCGCCCTCTTCGAGCGGCGCCCCTAGCTGTTGCTCGACAGCAGCTGGCAAGGCCCGGTTGTCAAAGCTCTCCCCCCATGTGCCGTAGGCGCCGCCGATGCCGACCGCGGGATTGCTCACGCGCTTGAGACCGAACGGCACACCATGTCCGACTTCGATCAGCGAGTTTTCCACCTCTGCCTCATCAAAGAAAGAGGCGGAGTTCGTTGGGTCCGTAGTCATCTAATCCTAGCCTTTCGTTCGCCTATCCATATACTAATAGAACCCCGCTTTTCCGGCCAAGTTTCACCGATATCTAGCCCTTTTCCCAAATAGGCCGAACTCACGCTGCGATTCGCGGGTGGGCTGTCTGAGACCGCCCTGGGAAAGGGCATGCCTTCGCCATGCGGGATAGCAGGGCGGCGCCGGAACCGGCTGCCTCAATATTGCCCGTTCACGCTCGTAGACCGCAGGGTTGATGCACAGCTGATCCTTTTGAACCTGCCACCGAATGGATCGATCGGCATCCAGAAGCCACTCGATCGGATCTGTCACAACCCCATCATAGCCGAACACTCCACCCCGCCATGGGCTTCAGATGGGCGAGGGAGAGTTCACTCCACGGTCACGCTTTTTGCGAGGTTGCGGGGTTGATCGACGTCAAGCCCGCGATTGGTTGCAATGTGATAGGCCAGCATTTGCAGCGGCAGGACCGTTACCACCGGCGAGAGCATCCAGGGCGTGACCGGTACCCACAGGACGTGGTCGGCCAGGCCACGGATCACCTCATCTCCATCGGTCGCGACCGCGATGACCAGACCGCCGCGAGCCTTCGCCTGCTGGATCTGTGAGATCATCTTCTCATGCCAGGGATCCATCGGAGCGAGGCAGACGACCGGCATGCTCTCATCGATGAGGGCAATCGGGCCGTGCTTCATCTCGCCGGCTGGATAACCTTCCGCGTGGATATAGGAGATCTCCTTGAGCTTCAGCGCGCCCTCATACGCGATCGGCATGTTGATGCCGCGGCCGAGGTAAAGACAATCACGGATATCCCTGAGGACGACCGCTACGCTCTCCGTCTCCGGCTCGCGCTCCAAGGTCCGACCTACGAGGTCCGGCATAAGGCGTAGATCGGCCACCAGTTCGCGACGCCTCGCTTCACTAATCGTCCCTCGCAGATCCGCGAGCAGGATCGCCAGCATGTACTGATCGATGAGGGGCGCGGTGAAAGCCTTGGTCGAGGCGACGCCGATTTCTGGGCCGGTCTGCATTGAGATGAAACCATCTGCGAGGCGCATCGCCTGCGATCCGATTGCATTGACAATGCTCCACAAGACCGCGCCTCGTCGGCGGCCCTCTTCCATCGCTGCCAGCGTATCGGCAGTCTCGCCTGACTGGCTAATAGCCAGCACCACGGTGTTTTCGTCCACGATGGGATCGCTGTAACGGAACTCGGAGGCAATGCTCACCTCCGCCGGAATGCGGGCGATTTTCTCGATCAGGTACTTGCCAACCATTCCGGCATAGGCCGCGGTGCCGCATGCGGTGATGACGATCTTGTCGATCTTCTTCGCCGATTCGCGCGTCAGCTTGAGATCCGGAAGGCAGATCTCGCCCCGGACGAATTCGACTCGTCCGGCCAACGTGTTGGTCACGGCCTGCACCTGCTCGTGGATTTCCTTCTGCATGAAATGGCGGTACTCGCCCTTCTCCGCAGCGACCGGATCCCAGGACACCATGTGCAACTCGGGCTCGATGCGTGCCCCGTCCAACGTCTCGATCCGCACGCCGTGGGCGGTTACCACCGCCATCTGCCGAGATTCCAGAAACACCACGCGGCGCGTGTAATCCATAATGGCCGGGATATCGCTTGCCAGGAAAGTCTCGCCGTCTCCCTCACCGATGACGATGCCGCCGGCATTGCCGATGCGCGCAGTTACGATCTTATCCGGCTCGTCCGCGGACATGAGCACAACCACATTTGCGCCGTGAATCTGCTTGAATGTGCGGCGGGCAGCTTCAGTGAGATCGGAGCCCGTCGCCTGATAATGCTCCACCAAATGGACAATGGTTTCCGTGTCTGTATCGGACTGAAACTCCACGCCCTCAGCTGTCAGCTCATCCTTGAGTTCCAGGAAGTTTTCCACAATGCCGTTGTGTACCACGACCACGCGCCCGCTCCGTCCCACGTGCGGATGTGCGTTGCGGGCCGACGGCGCACCGTGGGTTGCCCAGCGCGTGTGTCCGATGCCCGGCGAGCCGTCCACCGGAGAACGCCCCACGAGGTCGATCAGCTGGGACAGCTTCCCGGCATCCTTGCGTACCGCCAGCCGACCCTCGTGCATCACGGCGAGGCCCGCGGAATCATAGCCGCGGTACTCCAGACGCTTTAGGCCGCTCAGGATAATCGGCGTCGCATTGCGCGGGCCGATGTATCCCACAATTCCACACATAGAGGATCCCTCCGAAATACGGTCTCACTCATCGGGGGGCAGTCGCCTGAAACTGCCCGGTTGACGCCGCATTACAACGCGCGTATTCACCCGATGGTTGGATTGGCCACTTCACGCGCGTTTGGCTGTGCGGTCACCCGCAGAGAATTGCTCGCGTGATTTGACTGGAGGGAAAGAGATACGGGTGGTGGCCCGCCCGGAGGGCATCCGCTGATCTGTCGATTTTCCGGAGCTCTGCCCGCTTCTGGTTCATTCCCAGCGGGGTGCTCAGTTGGCTCCATCTCGCGATGGAGAACCCTCAGCCTCGTCAGCTTCAGTCTGGTGACTAAAGCTCATGCGCTGACTTTCCCGGATAAGTTGTCCGCCGTCCCCTGCAGCTGGAAGGAATCTATTATACCGCGATTCCTTGGGAGCCGGCCCAGCCTGCGCGAGGAGCAGCCCCGAGGCAGCACAAGCGATCACCGACTTCGGCAATGCACTGGAAATTCGGGGAGTCGCAGGGCGTCGATCGTAGGCGCAATGACCTCCACAATCTCCGCCGCCTACTTGGGGATGAGGGCGCTGATCACATTCGGCGTAAACAAAATGAAGAAGGCGCTTAGAACGAGGGCGGGCCCGTAAGGCATGAATATCCTCAAAGCCTGCTTTCCATATCGGCCTCGAACCATGCTGATCACGAGCAGAGCCGCGCCGATTACTCCCCCCAACAGGACTCCGAGCAACACGCCAAACCAAATGAGCGGCCAACCCAGCAGCAGACCCAAGACTCCGGCCAGGATCACGTCTCCTGCGCCAAGCGCCTCCTCGTCGTCCACCTGTTGCCCCGCGCGGCGGAGCCGATTTGCCCGAAATCCCGAGAAGAGCGTGCCGAGCAAATAGAGGACTGACATTATTCCGAGCCCGGCCAACGCACCGAGCAGGGTCGGGAGCAAGCCGCGCAGCCAGACACCCAGCGAGAGGCCGAGCAATGCACCGAAGAGGCTGGTCGGATGCAAGATCAGGCGGTGCTCGACGTCCACTACGACCACGACTGCGAAATACATAAGGAGACACATTGCTGCAGCATATCCCATCCGGTGCGGCAGGAGCCAGGTATACAGGCTTAAGATCAACATGCAGGCCTGCATGATCCACGGCCTGGGACCCCGGAGGTATCCACACCTCTGGCAGGGGCGCACCAACACGTACGCATCTAATGGATACGCGGTGCCGCAACGCGGGCAACCCGGCGCTGACAACCGACGGGTTTTGGGGAGCGTGTCCGCAAGATAGTTGACCAGAACTCCGCTAATGATTCCGACGAACGTCGGAAGAATGAGCCAAAAAGACATATCTCTCATTATATTCGACATGCCACTCGCAACGGCGTGATCATGTGCCGTATCCACGGACTCCAGCGCCGCGAGATGTAGCACTTGAAGTGGGGTCGGTGATCTCGAGAGCCAGGTCGAGTCCTGCTGCTTGGCGGATGACCCAAACTGGCTTAAAATCATTCCGACGTCTTGAGGAGACAGGAAGGACCATGGATCAATTCATCATTGAGGGTGGAGTGCCGCTGAAGGGTCCGGTGACGCCCTCTGGCAATAAGAATGCAGCGTTGCCGCTGTTGGCAGCCTGCATCCTGACCGGTGAGCCGGTGGTTTTGCACAACGTTCCCCAGATCCGGGATGTGCTCGATATGCGGCAGTTAATAAGCAGTCTCGGGGTCGAGTTTGAGGATCTGGAGACGAACACCTGGCGGATTACGGCTAAGACCGTACGACCTGCCGACCTTGACCCGGACCTTTGCCGCCGCATTCGGGCTTCGGTGCTGCTTGCAGGGCCCGTGACAGCACGCTCCGGGAACTTTCGACTGCCGCCTCCCGGCGGCGACGTGATCGGACGCCGCCGTCTGGACACGCACATGGTGGCCCTCCAGGCACTGGGCGCGCAGGTGCACTACGATCGAATCTTTGAATTCACCACTGCAGGACTGCATGGAAACGAGATTCTGCTGGACGAAGCCAGTGTCACCGCCACAGAGAATGTGATCATGGCGGCGGTGCTGGCTAAGGGCAAGACCGTAATCCACAATGCGGCCTCGGAACCCCATGTGCAGGACCTGTGCCACTGTTTGAACCTACTGGGGGCTCAAATTGAGGATATCGGCTCCAACATGCTGCACATCACCGGCGTCTCGGGGTTGCATGGTGGAGAGTTCACGATTGGCCCGGACTATCTCGAGGTGGTTAGTTTTGCTGGCGCTGCAGCGGTGACGCACGGGGACGTCCGCATATGCGGCGCAGGCGTCACCCATCTGGAAGTCGTGGCGCAGTCTCTTCGGAGGCTCGGACTGGAATGGCAGGTTGAGGGGGACGATCTGCTCATCGCGCCAAAGCAGTCGCTGGTCGTCAAGCCGGACTTGGATGGAGCGATTCCGGAGATCAAGACGAACATTTGGCCCGCCTATCCCACGGATTTGATCAGCATAGCCATCACGGTGGCGACCCAGGCCTCGGGCTCTGTGCTGTTCCATGACTGGATGTACTCCGGCCGGATGTACTTCACGGACAAACTGGTTAGCATGGGCGCCCGTATCATCCTGTGCGATCCGTATCGCTGTCTGGTTCAGGGACCGACCCGGCTCTTGGGCGAAAGGCTCGAAAGCCCGGACATCCGCGCTGGCATGGCACTCTTGCTGGCTGCACTAGCCGCCGAAGGAACCTCCGTGATTCGGAACATCAATCAGATTGACAGAGGCTACGAAGACGTCGAAGGCAAACTGAAGGCGCTCGGCGCGAGGATTGAGCGCAAGTCCGGCTGAAATTCGAAAGAGTCCGCATCACAGATAGCAGCCGTCCCGCAGGAGATCGTGATTCCTGCGGGACGGCTCATTTGTTATGGTTTGCCGGCAGCGGCCGGATCGCTAATTGCCCGCTATGGCGATGACTTCGGGTCCGATCGTGACGGTGCCTCTGTCGCCCATGATGCATCCATTACCAAAGGACTTGGTTTGAGACTTGGGGCTATTGACAAACGCACCCGCGAAATAGCAGCCTTGCGGAAGGTCCGTCGCCGTCAGTGAACCATGGGCCATCAGGTTGTATCCGCGATAGCCGCATTCGCCAAAATCCGTCTTGTTCAGATATAGCGAGAGGACGACGCTTCCGCTGGTGTTGTTGGCGATGCGCACCGTCGCGAGTGGGCCCTCCGGTTTTGAAGACATCGGCGCGTTGCACGCGTTGCCCGACGAGGTCGGGGCGCCCGGCGGGGTGGATGTGGGCAAACCCAGCGACAGCGTTGGCAACTCAATCAAGGTCGGGCTTGGAAGAGGAGTGGGGCTGGGCAGCGGCGTGGGTGGGATCTCGGTGGGCGGTGGGACTGCCGCTTGCGTCATAGCCACGATCGTGCTGGCCGCAGCGACAGCTGAGGCCTGTATTAGCGCGGGATCTTGTGTCGGGGTGGCCGAGGCGCAGGAGGCCGTCCCGAGCAGGGCCACGACAGCAACGGCCAATGTGATGGTTTTCATATTATCTCCGTGTCTCGTCCGGGTGCATGGCTTGAGCCGGTCTCCATAAGGCGCACGCACAAGCTCTAGGGAGGCGTCAGCGTGATGTTGTCATACGTAATGTTCATGGTCCATTTGTCGGGATTGTTCATGCAGTACAGGGAGTTTGGACTGAGCTGACGCGCGTGCGCCGGATCATTTACCCATGCAAAGAACCAGTAGCATGGGGCGGCTCCCGTCTGGGGAACACTGACGGTAATGCTCGACTTCTTGGGGATGTTTGACCAGGACATGTAGCCGCATTGACCGAAGGCGTCCTTCTTGCTCTTACCAATCGTTAGTGTGACGGGCCCGTTGGTGTTGTTCTTGATCAACAGTTTCGCCATGTCATGGGTCGTGGCACCGATATCGAGCAGGTGGTTGCAGTCATCCGCCGTGCTCTGGGTTGGCGCGACCGTGGGGAGATCTGATGGTAGTGTAGGCAACGGCGCGAACGTGGGCAGACTGGTTGGGCTCGGCAACGGTGTGGGGGGGACCTCTGTGGCCGTTGGAATGGCCGCCTGCGTCTGCGCAACCATTGTGTTGGCTGCCGCTACGGCGGAGGCCTGTATCTGCGCAGGGTCAATAGTCGGCGTGGCGGGAGCGCATGCGCTGCTGAAAAGCAATACAATCACGCCGCCCGCGAACAACATGCGTTTCATTTACTCTGACTCCATTTCTTCCGGTCCATTTCAAACCTTGGCGGAACTTTCCTTGCCCGGCGCGACTACCTCCATGAATTGAGAAACCACGTCGCGGAGCATCTTCTCAGGAAGCGCGCCCACCTGTCGGTGAACGACCTTGCCGCCAGACACAAATAGCATGGTTGGGATGCCCTGAACCCCGAACTTGCCTGCCCACTCGGGATTCTCGTCCGTGTCAACTTTGGCAACCACTAGTTGGCCCGCATACTCTTTTGCGAGTTTCTCCAGCGTGGGTGCGACCATCCTGCAAGGCCCGCACCACGGCGCCCAGAAGTCGACAATTACAGGCAGGGGTGACTGCAACACGCTTGCCTCGAACGCGGCATCAGTCACATGAACAGGCTCTTCGATCATGGCTGCATTATATCCTCTCATCCATCAACCAGTAGCATGGTTTCCGGGCTAAGCGTTGGAGTATATCATAACAGGCCCGTGATAGAATGACAATTCATGGCTGAGCTACTTGCTCGCTGGCGCGAGGGACTCTCGAAGACGAGCGCGAGCGCGTTTGGACGTGTGGCCACCGTTTTGGGTGCCACGGAAATCAACGAGCGGCTGTGGGCGGAACTCGAAGACTTGCTCATCCAGGCTGATCTTGGAATTCAGACGACCTCTGAGCTACTTGCGGCGCTCCGAGCTTCTGCGGGGGCTCAGGGCCTGGGCCGCGCTGACAGCCTTCGCGACCAGCTTCGTCGCGAACTGCGGGGGCGGCTCGCGGGGCCTCCGACTCTCGATTTCGGAGGGCATCCGGCAATCATCCTGGTCATAGGCATCAACGGTTCAGGGAAGACGACCACGATCGCCAAGCTTGCCAGATTCTTCCAAGTCCAAGGCAGGTCGGTGCTTCTGGCGGCCGCCGACACGTTCCGTGCAGCCGCCACCGATCAAATTGAGGTTTGGGCGCAGCGGCTGAAAATCGATGTGATCGCAGGCGCGGCAGAGTCCGATCCGGCCGCGGTGGCCTTCAACGCGGTGCAGGCGGCGGTGGCTCGCGGCACTGACGTGGTCCTGATTGACACAGCGGGCCGCCTGCATACTCGTTCCAATCTCATGGAAGAGCTGAAGAAAGTACACCGGGTGGTGGGAAAGGCGCAGGCCGGCGCGCCGCATGCGGTATTGCTGGTACTGGACGCAACCACGGGTCAAAACGCGCTGGCGCAGGCCCGGGGTTTCAAAGATGCCGTCGGCGTTGATGGCATCATCCTGGCAAAGCTCGATGCATCCGCGCGGGGCGGTATGGTCTTTGCAGTTCAGCGCGAGCTGGCGCTGCCGATCCTGTTTGTCGGCCTGGGCGAAAGCGTGGAAGACCTGCAGCCGTTTGACCCCGACGCTTTCGTAAATGGTATATTGGCGTAGGGCCGGCGCGGTTCCGGGGCGGCTGAACCGATGCCAGAATCGGCGCTGCCCGACACTATCTTCGAGCCGGAGGCAATGATGCAGGACATCCTTGAGCGGTTGAGGCGGGCGAGAGATTCGGTGGATCAACTGTCGGAGCATCTTTGACTTAACTGGCAAAGAGGCCCAGCTGTCCGAGCTTGATCTCGCAATCGAGAAGCCGGGTTTCTGGAACGACTCATCTAGTGCCCAAACGACGATGAAAGCTGCTTCGCGGCTGCGCGAAGAGGTGCTGTTCTGGCGAACGTTCCGTAGGCATCTAGACGACCTGATGGAGCTGGCACGACTGGAGGACGAGTCTCTGCGCGGCGATCTTGAAAAGGAGACCGCGGGCCTCGAGGCCGAACTTGAAAAGCGGACGTTTCTCGCTATGCTTTCCGGCCCGTATGACGATGATGATGCCCTGCTCGCCATCCACGCCGGGGCGGGCGGCACTGACTCGCAGGATTGGGCGGCCATGCTGGAGCGCATGTACCTACGTTGGGCCGAGGCCCGCGGCTACAACGCTGAGGTTCTTGACCGGACCGACGGCGAAGAGGCCGGCATCAAGAGCGTGACCATTGCCATTGAAGGCGAGTACGCTTACGGCTACCTGCGGTCTGAAAAGGGCGTCCATCGACTCGTGCGTCTTTCACCTTATGACGCCGCCCATCGTCGACACACCTCGTTTGCGCTGGTCGAGGTGCTGCCGCAGGTCGCGATGGATGATGCCGAGGTCGCCATCAACCCCGGTGACCTGAAAGTCGACGTCTTCAGATCTTCCGGCGCGGGCGGCCAGAATGTACAGAAGAATGCAACCGCCGTGCGCGTAACCCATATCCCCACCGGTATCGTTGTCACGTGCCAGAACGAACGCTCCCAGCTGCAGAACCGCGAAAACGCGCTGCGCGTGCTGCGCGCACGACTCCTGGAAATCAGGCATGCGGAGAGAGAACAGGAAATTGCCGTGTTGAAGGGCGAGTACACGAAGGCGGAATGGGGGAGCCAGATCCGTTCGTACGTGTTGCATCCATATCAGATGGTCAAGGACCACCGGACGGACTTTGAGACGGGCAATACGCAAGCCGTGCTGGATGGCGCGCTTGACGGCTTTATGGAGTCTTTTCTGCGCAGGCCGGCCCAACCCAGGGAGTCGCATGTGGAATAGAGTCGTTCACGCCGTTTTTAGCAGGGAGAATCTTCTGGCGCTACTTCTAGCGCTGATGCTCCTGGCAGTAATCATCTTTAGTGCAGATACGTCCCCGACCTGGATCTACCAGGGTTTCTAAATTGAGCGTCCTACAGATCGCAGTCCTTGTGGTTCTGGCTGCCGCGGTTGGCCAACTCAGGAACGGACGGCAGCTTGCCATGTTGGGCATCAGCGCCCTTGCCGTTTTTTGGCTTCAACCTGACGAACCCGCGCCGGGTTTGCGTTTCTGGCTACCCGTCGCCACCCTGGGTATCGTCGTCGTGGCATGGATCCTCACCGCAAGCGCTGAGTTGAGAAGCAGGAGGCTCGACTGGGGCGCAGCCCTCGTCCTATTCACGATCGTAGTGGTTGTTGAGCTGAATCATTACTTCGGAGCTGACGTGCTGGGGATGGCCGGAACACCGCGTGTGGAAATGCTTGCGGCCGTCTTCGTTGGGATTGCCGCCTTGGCGCTCGTGCTAGCGCGCACACGGGGCATGAACCGCATCTGGTTGATCGCCGGTTTCGTCGGTATCCTGCTGCTGTTCATTATGCTGAAGACCCCGTTCTTGGAAAACTCGATTGAGCATTCTCTTCTGCGGATACCTGTACCCCGTGCTGGTGCTGGCGGTGTGATTCCTTTTACGTGGATGGGGTTCTCGTATGTTGCGTTCCGGCTGTTGCACACAATCCGCGACCGTCTCTCCGGGCGTCTGCCTCCCGTTACGCTCGGCGAGTATGCCAACTACGTTGTTTTCTTTCCGGCGTTCACAGCCGGCCCGATTGATCGCGTCGAGCGCTTTGGCGCTGAGCTGAGAACGCCGCTGCCCCTGACGAATGCAGACTGGCTGGAGGCCGGCACCCGGCTGTTTGTGGGCTTATTCAAGAAATTTGTGCTTGCGGATCTGCTGGCCGTGATTTCGATCAGCGATCCTCTTGTGTCGCAGGTCAAATCGGCTGCGTGGTTGTGGGTCTTCCTGTATGCATACTCATTCCGCATCTATCTCGATTTCAGCGGGTACACGGATATCGCGATTGGGATGGGTCGGCTTATGGGTATCCGCTTGCCCGAGAACTTCGCCGCCCCCTACCTCAAGCCCAATGTGACGCAGTTCTGGAATTCCTGGCACATGAGCTTGACTCAGTGGTTTCGTTCGTACGTGTTCAATCCCCTTAGCCGCGCGCTTCGCTCTGCAGAGCGACCTCTGCCGGTCTGGCTGATCATCTTGGTCGTCCAGATCAGCACGATGCTCCTGATTGGCCTGTGGCACGGCGTTACATGGGGCTTTGCGATTTGGGGTCTGTGGCACGGATTAGGCTTGTTTGTGCACAATCGCTGGAGCAATTTCACCCGAAGCCGAATGCCTGCCTGGACTCAGGCAGGTCGGGGTCAGGCTGCCATGCACGCACTTGGAGTGTTTCTGACATTCAACTTCGTGGCCCTCGGCTGGCTCTTCTTCAATCTCTCATCGCCGGAACTGGCATGGCGCACGTTGCTGCGGCTTGTTGGACTGGCATGATTTGCGATGTGCGGCCCTCACGCCTGCTGGCAAAAGCCGTCATAATCTTTGCCTTGCTCAATGTGGCTTTCGCAGGCCTTGATCCCACCGTCGAGCGGCTCTCCGTTTTCAACTGGTTCTTGCCTGGACGCCTGCGGTTGCCCATCCACGTGGACGACTTGCAGGCATCCTTCAACGCTCACGTCATCTCCGGGTTGCCGAAGGACTCTGGCGAGTATCGGATTCTTCTGCTCGGCGATTCTCAGACTTGGGGGCTTCGGCTGCCCGTCCAACAGAGCCTGGGCCAGCAGATGAACGCGATGCACTTGTCGGCTTGTGGGAGGAAACTGCGTTTCTACAATTTAGCGCTGCCTTTCGCCTCAGCTCTCCGGGATTTCTTCGTTCTCAGCGAGAGCCTCAAATACGAACCTGATAGTGTGGTCTGGCTGCTCACGCTGAATAGTTTCCTGCCCCGCGCCGAGCCTCTGGATCCCGTGAAAGCCCAGAGTCAGGCCGCTGTGTCGCTGCTGGAACAGTATGCCCTGGGTCGTTATCGGGATTTGGTGGGACCCATTCCGTCATTCCTCGGTAGGACGCCGACCGCGGAAGCAGGCAGGTTGCATCGGTTGGCTCTGCTGCAGTTGGACGGCATGCGCTGGACCGCCGGAATGATCGATTTCGACACCTCGCCGTACGAGCCGCAGAAATCCGGCGTGCTGGACGATCCAACCTGGGAGGGTTTCGCGCCGCCAGAGCTTGACCCGGCGCAGCTGTTCTTTGATGTTGTGGGGCCAATGCATCGGCTAGCAGGCGGCTTGCCGGTGCTTGTCATCAGCGAACCGATGTTCATTGCGCAGGGAAGGAATTCCGCTATTAGATACAATGTCCAGTATCCGCGCTGGGCATATGATCAATACCTGGCTCTGCTACAGCGGGCTGCGGCTGAACAGGGTTGGCCGTACATGGATCTTCACGCACTGGTGGCAGACTCCGATTTTACCGACGTGCCGCAGCATTTGAATGCAGAGGGAGAGAAGCAACTGGCACAAGCAATTGCGCCGACAATCCTAAGGATGGCCTGCCCGTGATCTGGACCTCACCATATCGTCAATCCGGCACCCCCCTCCAGCGAGCGGCTGTCATGCGGGGCATCAATCTGGCTACTCGGAGCGTTTCCGATGAACGCTGAATGGCTTTTGCAGATCGAAACCTACATCGCCTCGAAGATCCTCAAGCAGCCCGGTCGCCGCATCGGCGGAAGTCAGCCTCTCATCTCCAGCGGGTTGATCGATTCGTTCAGCCTGGTGGATCTCGCACTATTCGTGGAAGACACCTTCGCGGTCCACATCGATGACACCGAGCTGAATTCGGGGACCTTCGATACGCTGGAGCAGCTCGTCGCCCTCATCGAGAGTAGGCGGGCACCATGAGCATGCTGAACGAGCGCCTGCCGACGGTCTAGGAGCCGAACGGCCGCCCGTTGATAGCAGGATCCAAAAGACTCGCCCAACGGAGAGCAGGACCATGCTGCAAATGACGTTGCGTGACCGGAATGGAATTTGTACATTCCAAGTGGCAAGACACGGCCCGCTCAGCCAACCAGGAAATATCCCTGAAGGGACTTGAGGCCGAACTGCCCCGAGCGCGTTCCGCTGATGTCTTTGAGAGGGCTTCGTACGGTGTTCGTGCATCTCCCCCCTGCGCTGTCCGTCCGGCGCTGTTGCCGTGCACGCGGCGGCTGCACCGCCACGTGAGTTAGGCGCCGGTCGGCAGTCGTTTCTTCAAAGTGCGGCTGAGAATGTCCTCTTGTTCGGAGGAAGCGCCCTTTGACCGCTTGGTCCGATGAGTGTTTCTTTTGGAATTGGAGCGATCCTGGGCCGCCTGCCAGGCCATTTGCATTGCGGTCAGCTCAGCAGCGGCCGCAGCCTCTTGTGCCTCACCTTCGCCCTCCGGCTGCTGCGGCTTCTTGTCGCGCTTGGGGCGTTTCGGCTCGATTAACGGCTGTTCTGGTTCCTGGACCTCTGGCTGCAAAGCTTTCAGGCTCAGGCGAATCTGGCGTTTTTTCTGATCCACACTAAGGATCTTCGCCTCTACTTCATCTCCCTCTTTGACTACATCATTGGCGGCCTTCACATAACCTCGGGCGAGTTCGCTGATGTGGATCATGCCGGGTCGCTCTGCCCCGATGTCGACGAAGGCGCCGTAAGACTCCAGCCGGACTACAAGGCCCTTCACCACCATGTCCGGTTGAAGATCTCCCCAGTCATACTGGAGCGGTTGCATCATGGTGAATTCGATGCGATCCTTCCGGACCTTACGGACCCAGATCTCAACGGTTTGGCCCTCGTGAAGGACATCTTCCACTTTCTGGACCGGATCCTTCTGCAGCTGCGAAATGTGCAGGACGCCCGGAATAGGTTGACCGATGTCGACCAATGC
>JBGPAT010000035.1:0-14227 GCA_041480885.1 Anaerolineae bacterium | reverse complement strand
TTCCTGCACCGTCGCGACACATGCCCGCCAGTACACGTCCGGATCAAGTTGAGCCCGGTCCGCGGCGGGCGTATCAAGTTGATACTCCTCGCGACCCAAGCCCACGCAGCGGCCGTCCGGGGAGAACACGCCGGCTTTGACCGAAGTGGTGCCGGCATCAATGGCAAGCAGAAGTGGCATATCAATCCAGCTTGTACTTTGCAGCGACCTTGTCCGGCGCTTGGAAATCCTTGACGACCTCCTTCAAAGCCTCAAGAAGTCGACCCGGCTCCTTGGATTGGATCACATTCCGCCCAAAGACAATGCCACGCGCTCCGGCCTCGACGGAGATTGCCGCCAGACGCAAGGCATCACTTTCCTTTGGGAGCTTCCTGGCGCCCAAGGCCAGGATCGGCACTGGGGTAGCCGCAGTTATCTCGGCGAAGCGCCTGCCCGTGTAGAACGTCTTCACCAGGTCGGCGCCCAGCTCAGCAATCACGCGGCAGCCGATGGAAATTTCATCTTGCAGATCTTCGGGCTGACGATCATCTCCGCCGGTAGGGTACACCTCGCCGATAAGTGGGATGCCGAGCGCGCGTTTCTGCGCGACGCATGAGGAGAAGACCTCGACGTTACGCGCGTCCTCGGCCTCATCAGGATTCTTCAGGCTCAGACTGCCGATCACCAGGTCCGCCCCCTGGGCCACGGCATCTGCCACTGAGATCATCGGCACGCTGTGGGAGTGCTTGTAATTCCACATCGCGGCGTAGTTGGAGCCCCAGTTCAAGCGCACGATGCAGGCCGGTGCGCCGCGTTTGGAGAAAACAGACTGGCAATGGGCCGGCATGCCGGGAGCCATCAAGATCGCATCCGCCCCAGACACTCTGTCGATCACCGAGGGCAAGTCGATCATGCCGGCCAGCGGGCCGAAATACAGCCCATGGTCAACCGCAACGACGACGGCATTCTTGCCTTCGGAGAACAGTCTTGACAAGCGGATTGATTCACCTGTTATAGGCATGGCTTACTCCTTTGCGTGAATTCATGAGCATCTCAGAAGAGTATGGTGGTACGAGGGCAATCCATTCGTGGGATCCACGGGACAGTTCTTGGTGAAGTCCATCGCCAGACTGACGACGCGGTCATACGTCGTCCCGGTCTCCAGCCTCTCCTGTTTATCAAGAACTACGTCATGAGCGTTGATGAAGATCATTCTTGCACAGGCATGACCTGGCAGGCACCTGGCGGGAATAGCAGCCAGATGTTCTGATTCAAAGAAACCGGCTTGGTGTTGGCAACGGTGACATCTGCCACCACGCGCTGGCCGCTGACATTGACACCCAGCCGCGTCACCGCGCCATGAAACGTAATCGTCTCAACCACGCCCGGGATCACGTTCCAATCGTTGCGTTGGGGTCGTTCGCCCTGCACTTGAATGTTTTCGGGGCGGACCAATGCAACCACTTCCTGCCCGTCCTGAAAGCCCTTCAAGCCGTCCACAAGCAGTTGGAGGTTGCTGCAAATCACAGTGCCTTTCGTGGTTGAGGCGATCCCCTGAAATTGATTGGCGGTACCGATGAAGGTAGCCACAAAACGCGTCTTTGGAGCTCGGTAGATTGCCTCTGGGGTGCCTACCTGCTCGATGAGGCCCTTATTCATCACCACAACCTTGTCTGAAATGGATAGTGCCTCTTCCTGGTCGTGGGTTACATAAATGGTGGTAATCGCCAGATCTGACTGAATGCGTCGGATTTCACCGCGCAGCGCCACGCGCACCTCCGCATCCAACGCTGACAGCGGCTCGTCGAGGAGCAGGACGCGCGGCTGCACGGCTAGGGCGCGGGCTAGCGCAATTCGCTGTTGCTGTCCGCCCGACAGCTGGTGAGGATAGCGATCCGCTGTCTCCTGCAACCGCACCATTTCCAGAACGGTATCCACCTTTTTCAGGATCGCATTTCTGGGAGTGTTCTTCATTCGCAGGCCGAAGGAAACGTTTTCACGAACCGTCTTGTTTGGGAACAACGCATAGGCCTGAAAGACCATGCCGATGTCGCGTCGGTTGGGCGGAACAGCCGTGATATCGCTGCCATCCAGCTGAATCGTGCCTTCATCCAGTTGCTCAAAGCCCGCAATCATTCGCAGCGTGGTCGTCTTGCCGCAGCCGGATGGGCCCAAAAAGGAAACGAGTGTTCCTTTTTCAATGTCCAGAGTGAAATCATGCACAACATCCACGCCCGAAAATGCTTTGGACACCTCTTTCAACTCCAGATAGGCCATGTGCTTACCCTTCTCTACCGGGCTCGAATCCCTTCAGTTGGAATTATACCCGGCGCGTTTTGTTTGTCAATCCGAAATGTTGTGTTTCAGTTTGTTTGACCATTCTTTTTTGACATGATACAATGCAATTCATCACAATTCGAACAGACATGTGCACGTTCTTGATACATTTGGTATGAAATCGGGGCACGCCGACATGGGACGAGCGCTCGCGGAATTGATGGCTCAGTATCCGGACCTAAAGGCATTTGAGCAGACCGTCGGCGAGTTGGCCGCGCAGGGTTTTTTTCGAAGGGGGAAAGGCATCTTCATCAACCGCACGCCGGGCCGCCTCGACCTGATGGGCGGAAACGACGACTATACCGGCGGCCTTGTGTTTGAAACGACCATTCGGGAAGCCACGCGAGTTGCCATCCAAGCGCGCGCGGATCAAATCGTCGCATTCTACAATCCAGCCGTGAAAGCCTTGGGTTGGAAAGATAAGCCCGAATTCCGTTTGGCCGACCTTGCCGAAAACGCCTCCGTCAAGCCATTGAAGGACGTGCGCGATTGGATCAAGGCAGACCAGGAGCGCGCTTGGTGCGCCTATATCCTTGGCGACCTATACTTGCTCTTAGAGAAATTTCCGGACAAAGTGAAGCACGGTTTCTCGCTGTATCTGGAGTCGGACGTTCCGTTGGGCAAAGGCGTCAGCTCGTCGGCCGCCTTGGAAGTAGCACCGATGAAAGCCATGGCAAAGATGTACGGGGTGGATGTCGACGGGGTCGATCTGGCTTCATGGACTCAGTGGGTCGAAATCGCATTGACGGAGTCTGCCTGCGGGATCATGGACCAGTTGACCGTCGTCATGGGAGACGAGGGCTACTTTGTCCCCATGCTTTGCCAGCCCTGCCAGCCACAGCCTTTGGTGAAATTGCCCGAAAATCTGCGACTGTGGGGGGTTGATTCGGGTGTCCGTCACGCTGTGGCCGGAATCGAGTACGAGGCCGCACGAGCCGCGACCTTCATGGGTTACCGTTTCCTGTGCGACTTCGAAAACCTCGCACCATGCCTGGATGAGAGCGGAATCCTGCCCCGCTGGACTGAGCCTAGATGGAATGGCTATTTGGCAAACCTATCGCCCTCGGAGTTCCGGTCGACCTATGAGGACCGGCTTCCCGAGACTATCTCCGGCGCGGATTTCACAAAGGCGCACGCTACACACCTTGATCCTTTTACGCCAGTGCGTGGGGAGGTCAATTACCCCGTGCGCGGCGCCACGCGTTACGCAGTTGAAGAGAATTGGCGGGTGCACAGCTTCGTCGGCCTGATCTCCAAACCAATGCCAGTGCTTGACGTAAACACAGTTCGACTTTTGGGCGAGCTTATGTACCAATCCCACGTAGGTTACAGCCAGTGCGGACTAGGCTCCGAGGCCACTGACAAGATCGTTGAATTGGTTAGAGGTGAAAGGTCCTCCGGGCTTTGGGGCGCCAAGATCACCGGGGGAGGCGCGGGAGGCACGGTGGCCGTCCTCGGCTCGAACACGCCAGCAGCGGCGGCTGCCTTCTCGCGGGTGGTGGACCAATATCATTCGCGGACTGGCAGAGAGCCCTACCTCTTCCAAGGTTCCTCTGCGGGTTGCGATAAGTTTGGCGTGATTGAGGTGCTCTATTAGGGCAGGATTGAAGCTTGGAAACGAGCACACAGCTATACCGTATTGCTTTAGTAGATGTTAGGTTTGGTTTGTGTTCATGCTACAGACTGTGCCGTATTATTGACTAAAACATAAGCTCTTGCTATAATGACTAGGATTTCCAAAAGATACTGGTGGAACTGAAACTCTCTAGGATACTGGTTTCGTGAGAATTCGGACAAGCTCATTTTCGCGGCACCATCCGCTCCGTTCGTGAGCCTGAGGCCATCATCACGGAAATTAATGGAAATCCTCTTTCTTGGCACCGGCACGGCAGTTCCAATCAGGCAACATTCTCCTTCAGCGCTCATCGTCAGGACCGCCGGACAGTGCCTGCTCTTCGATATTGGCCCGGGGACTCTGAGCCGCCTGCACCTGGTCGACGTTACGTACGATCAGATAAATCACCTCCTGCTTACTCACCTCCATCCTGACCACACCTTGGACTTGGCAACTCTGCTGCTGGTGTTCAACTATGCCCCGAATGCCGAGCGAACAGCCCCTTTTCCGATCACGGGTTGTCGCGGCGTGGAAGCGTTTTTCAAGCGCATGGTGGACCTGTATCCCGAAGTTGCTCCAGTGTCGTTTGACCTGCAGTTCCACGAGGTCTACCGCGACGAGTTTTCGATTGGAAAAACAAGAATTCAGTCTGCACCGACGGGCCATACTCCCGAAAGCGTGGCTTACCGCGTTAACAGCGAAGAGCATTCGATCGTGTACTCAGGGGACGCAACCCCGCGTGGAGACCTTGCGCAGCTTGCGGACGGCGCAGACATATTGATAAGCGAGTGTTCGTTTCCTCAGGACTGGGAGACGGATGATCACCTGAACGCCGATACTGTGGCCGAGATTGCCCGCCAGGCTGGAGTGAAATCGCTGGTGGTCACACACTGTTACCCTCCGGCGTTGGCCGTAGACCTGGTTGGACAAATCCGCAGTCATTTTCATGGGGAGGTCCAGGTAGCTGTTGATGGCCTGCGCCTTTCTTTGTAACAAAAACACGATGCGTTCAGTTTGTGCCCCCCAACGAAGAAGAAGATCCTCGGTGTCCTGGGCAATGTGGATGGGTCTGGCTCCCTTCTTGGGTTTCGGTCTGGCGTTTGAACTGCTGCCCCTTTTGACGGTTATTCAGTCCAGCCTGACAAGCAAGGGCGTGCTCACGCTCGAGTTTTACCGCCAGGCGATGGATCCGCTTTTCCTGCGATCATTCAGCAACAGTCTAAAGCTTTCGGCGACGACTGCCACGCTTGGTGTAATCTTCGGCACGCTTGTGGCCTACGCAATCATTACGACGCCGAACAAATTCGTCCAGAATGCGCTGACCGCTCTATCCGACGTAACCACTAACTTCGGCGGCGCGCCGCTTGCGTTTGCATTCATTGTGATATTGGGGTCGACCGGGGTGATCACACTGCTCCTGAAACAGATCGGCATCCATCTATACCCAGACTTTCGCATATATTCAATTTCCGGACTGACCGTCGCTTACCTGTATTTTCAGCTCCCACTGATGATCCTGCTGATTATCCCGTCGCTGCGCGGCCTCAAACAGGAGTGGCACGAGGCCGCCCTGAATCTCGGTGCCTCCACGTTTCGATACTGGCTTGAGATCGCACTCCCCATTCTGTTTCCCGCTCTGATGAGCGGCTTCCTGCTGTTGTTCGCCAATTCGTTTGGGGCGTACGCGACCGCCTGGACATTGACTGGATCCGATGTGGATCTGATAACGATCCGGATCGCCGCGCTGATCCGCGGTGAGGTCCAGCTTGCGCCCGAACTTGCCGACGCCCTGTCGATGATGTCGCTGGTCATCATGACGGCATGTGTCATCGGCTATTTGCGGCTCTCCACCCTGTCGCGACAGGCGCGCCAATGAAGAGCACAACCAATATCTGGCGTTCAGTGGTTCTGGGAGCATTCTTGATCTTCATGGTGGTGCCCGTGATCGGAACGCTCCTGTTTTCCGTGTCCACGCGCTGGGATCGCAGCGTTTGGCCGGAGGGTTACACACTGGAGTGGTGGGCGCGAGTGACTTCTCAGCCGGCCTTCGGGCTGACGCTGAAGAATTCATTCATCGCTTCTTTCGCGACGATGCTGTGTCTGCTGCTGCTGGTAACGCCAACTGCCTACTGGATGAAACTGCGAGTGCCGCAAGGCAAACCGTTCGTTGAACTCATAGCGAGCTTCTCTTTCGGTGTTCCGGGAGTGATCTTGGCCCTTGCCCTCATCCGCTTCTATTCGAGCGTTCCGCTTCCCATTGTCAATCATCCAACCATTCTGGTTATTGCCTGCATGGTGCTGTCGCTTCCTTTCATGTACCGCCCCGTGTTGAATGCCTTGGAGGCGATTGATTTCCGTGTTCTTACAGAGGCAGCCGAAAGTCTGGGAGCAGGCGGATGGGCGATTCTGAGCGAGGTTATCCTCCCGAACATCATGTCCGGAGTCGTCAGCGGCTGCTTGCTCGTGTTTTCGACCGTATTCGCCGAGTTCACGCTCACGAACCTCCTGGTTGGGACGCGATTCAAGACGTTTCCTCTATATCTGGTGGAGTTTACGCGTTTTGACGGGCGCCAGGCCAGCGCCTTGGCCGTTGTCAGTTTTGTGGTTGCCTGGGTCACCTCTCTGGCAATCATTTGGGTGAGCAGCAAAGGAGGCCGTGAAGCCGCGCACGTTGTCGGCCGCTGAGCGGATGCTCGTCGCTCTAACACTGTGGAGTACCACCCAGTCGGGTGGAAAAAATTTGAAGAAGGAGAATGAAATGAAAAAGCTTTACGTGTTCCTTTCCATGATCGCCGTGTTGGCGGTCTCATTGGCAGGTTGCGGTCCGGCTCCCACGGAGGCGCCGGTGGCTCCGGTGGCGCCAGCAGCAACGTCTGCACCCGCAGTGCCAACCATTGCCCCGACCGCGGATCCCGAAGCGGCCAAAGTCGCAGGCGCAAAGGCAGAAGGACAAGTCATCAGCTACGGGATGAGCGATGACTGGGTCAATCTGGGCAACATCTGGAAAGCCATTAGCACCAAGTACGGTATCACGCACACGGACACGGACATGACCAGCGCTGAAGAAATCACGCATCTTCTCGCCGAGAAGAACGCTCCGGTCATGGACGTGGCAGACATTGGCTTTGACTTTGTTGGCAATCTGGTTCAGAACAACCTGTCCATGTCCTACAAAAACACGTCGTGGGACAAGATCCCGGCCAACTTCAAGGATGCAGACGGACGCTGGGTCGTGGCCTATTGGGGCGCCATCAGCTTCCTGGTGAACACCGACCTGGTCAAGAACCCACCCCTGACTTGGGACGATCTGCTGAAGCCCGAGTACAAGGACATGATTTGCAGCCGCGATCCGAGCAAGTCCACCTACGCGACGGGTTCAGTGCTCGCCGTGGCCTATTCCCATGGCGGTGGTGAGGCCAACGTCCAGCCGGGTCTTGATTTCTTCAAGAAGCTGAAAGACAACGGCAATTGGCGACAGGGCGTGGTATTGAATGTAGCTGCCGTCCAGAAGGGCGAATGCCCGATCTCCATCGTCTATGATTTCGATGGATTTGCCAAGCGCGACGCGACCGGCCTGCCACTTAAGGTGATTATCCCCTCGGATTCCACCGTCGGCATGCTCTTCGCAGAATACATAAGCGCTGTTGCGCCGCACCCGAATGCGGCCAAGCTCGAGCAGGATTTCCTTCTGTCGGATGAGGGCCAGGTCATGCTGGCAACCGGCTATGCCCACCCCGCCCGTAGCGATGTTGTGCTGCCGGCCGATGTCGCAGCCAAACTGTTGCCTCAAAGCGCCTACCCCAATCTGCACTTTCCTACAGCATTCGATTCCTTCACCACGGCGATGCAGGCGATCGTGACTGGCTGGACGAAGATGTCCGCGCAGTAACAATTCCGAAATTTGGTCCTAAGAGATCGGGATGGCTGACCATCCCGATCTTGATTCTGGGCCTCGACCACGGGTCATCTCGAAGGGATTCCGATCGCTCCCAAAGTGGTACCCAAAGACTCACTTTGTCCCGGACACAACGGAGCACAAGCTATCCAAAAAATAGCCGTCAGCCGTGACCTCGCCCGAGAGTGGGGGGAGCATTGTTGGTTCGGCCGCTGCCACCGAGCCAAACCGTTGAGTCGCCTTTCCTGCCGCAGCGGGTGCAACCCGGGTGCAACCGCCGTACCACGCTGTAGACAATATGGACGCTGTAGACAAAATTACCCCTAGACTTGCAACCAGGTAGACGCTGTATCACGCTGTAGACGCTGTAGACACCTGAGGTAGCTGACTCTTAATCAGTGGGTTCAGGGTTCAAGTCCCTGGTCGGTCACCTAAATACACGGGTTTGATACTTGAAAACCCCCACATATGGTGCCAAAACGGCCGTCTCCACCGAGACGGCCGTTTTTCTACAGCTACCTTATAGCTACCCGAATCAGGCACAGCTCTCCATCTCAGGAATCTTGGCATGTGTCTCGCAGGACCCTTTCTGTTCCCGCAATTTCCTGAGCTCATCGCTAGCTTCGATGGGCGTCAGAAGTTCGTCACTGGCTACGAATGAATTGATCGCAAGGATGCCTAGTGATGGGAGAGTGTCTATGATGATGTAGTCGAATCGATCTTCGACGGCGTGCATGGCTCGCTTAAGGCGCTCGCTCCTGTTGTCTATTGCCAGAGCAAGTTCCAGATCGATGCCTGATAGGCGAATATGGGCCGGAACGAAGGACAAGTTATTCGAGGACGTTTTGCGAATTACAGACGATAAAGGAGAGAAGTTGATGATGACGTTGTAAAGCGACTGTTCAAGAGGCGCCTCAACGTCGGGGTGGATGAATACCCTGGTGGTGTTTGATTGGGGATCGGTGTCGATCAGCAGGACTTTGTACCGTTCTAAGGCTAACCCTGCCGATAGATTGATTGCTGTTGTGCTTTTGGCGACTCCTCCCTTTTGAATGGCGATGGCAATTATCATGTTTGGCGTGTACGCCTGACATACTGCGACGTCATGAGTCGCAGCAGGGCAGACAGCGCGATATTGCGGTCGGCTGCCATTTCCTCAAGGGCATGCTTCAGCTTCTGCGGCGCCAGGAACTTGATCAGCACCTCGTTATGATTTTTGGATCTTTCTTCTAGGGACATAACTGGGACGTATATGGGACAGCAAAGACAGTAAAGCAGATGGGCGGGGGTTGTCAACACCAAATCAATCTTGCGTGTCTCTCAGACTGCTCAACAGAGGCCACCGTGGGACTACCTGATCAATTCTAAGGTGCTTCGGTTGCGGAAAGCGATTACTCACCGCATTGACGACCACCATGCGCTCGCCTTACGGGGCAAACTGTTCGTTGCCAAACAGCGACGCGCAAACTGAGGTGGACAGAAAAGCCTGGAAGGCGTTTCGTCTTCCAGGCTCTTTGCTGGTAAAGCTGCAGAATTTAGGGGTTTGTCTGCTGAAAGCGACCGCCGCGACCCATTCTCGAGCCGAGGGGCTGTCCGGTGCCGTCGCAATTGCCCTGTCCCATGCCTGCCCCGCGGGACTTCATCCAATCCGCCCGTGCCTGCGAGATGGCCTTGTTGGCCACAGCAGCATCCAGCGCCTTGGAGCGTGCATCGCTAAATACGGTGGGGATCTTGTCGGCAGATATGCCGAGGCCCAGGGCGATCTGATACGACGTTTTTCCGGAATCGCGGCCGGCTTCAAAATCACTCGTAGAGATGCCGAGCGCATCGGCCATCGCCTTGACCATGTATTCGTGCAGAGGACCTTCCTCGCCGTTCGCGGCGAAGCCGCGCATCGGGCCGCGTCCGCTACCGAAGCCCATTCCAGCCCCACTACCAGGGGTCGGGGGTTGCGGAGTCTGCGCAACGGCCACGCCGGTAGCAAGCACCGCCAGGGCGGCAACAACCAGCAAAATCGCAACAACTGTCTTTTTCATTGTACTGCTCCTTTGTTTGGGTTTACCGAAAAAGCGTTCTCTTCCGGCCCTACAGCCAAAGGATAGCGCACACCCGTAAAGCACATATAAAGGAATTATGAAGCTTGTCGAAAGAAATCGCACCCTTCCCGTCGCATCCGAGTAGCGATGAGGTCAATCCGTGCTGAGTCGGCATCCGAGCAGACTCACACCAGTCACCGTGAATCGACCGGAGACACCAGGGAAAACACGACCCAGAAACCCCCCAGGTCCGGAATGCCATAAACTGCGCGAGTCCACACATACTGCATTGTGCGGCTCCCGTGCGCGGAGCCAAAGCAAGTGCAGGCGTAAATCTCCCTGTGGGGTCTCATCCGCATTCCCTCGATTCACACGCCGGTATTCATTATGGAAGCAGTCGCAGTCGCCAAGAGCGTAGGAGCGGATAGGCCAGTAGCATTTATCGCAGGCGCAGGGGCTGCTGCAATCGCAGGTCACAGAACAGTCACAAATTACGTGATAGAAGCACCAAGAAACAAGTATTAGCAACAGTATTGCGTGCGACAAGCTCACGCATTGGCCGACCGCTAATTTCAGGCGCAACAGAGATTACAGTCGCCTTTCTTTTCTGCGACCTCATCCTCTCGGAAAGCCCCCAGCTTCTATGGATCGTAGGGCTCCGCGTGTGTCCTTCCGCGGAGCCCTGATGTTCGCAAATTCAAGTGGAGTGAGCAGCGATGGCTTGCTTGGCCCACGTCAGGGCAGCCATCATGGTTGGAAATCCCAGAGTTGTGATGCCGAGCATCAATGCATGCTCAATCTCTGCAGTTGTCGCTCCCGCATCCAGCGCGCGATGAGCATGGGATTGAACTGCACTCTCGGATTTCGCGGCGCCGGCCACGCCCAATTTGATCAGCTCGCGCCTCTTGACATCCAAAGGTTCAGAGGTGGCAGCAATCTCTCCAAGGTTTTCGCAAGTCTTGTACACATCCGGATGATCCTGGCGACATTGCTGGTAGGGTTTGGGTAGTTGGCTCATCTCTGCCTACATTAGCGTTATGTGGATTGACGATTCAGAATCGCGTACATCTCCACTGGCGACGACTTGATCAAGTAGTAGCCACTCTCTGCGCAGGAACGGCACAGTGTGGCGCCGTCAGCGTGCATTTCGCGTTCATTGATGATCTCTTCGCCGCAGTAGTCGCAGTTGACTCGCAACCCGGGCCTGCTGACCAGCCCCCTCAGCGATGGGTTGAGGATTACGTCCTGCAGGCGCAGCATTTCCTCATCGGGCATGCTTTGGTATGCCTGCAGCTGGGCAAAATAGCGGCGCGGCTCTGCCAGCGCGTGGGCTGCAACGAGGTCCCTCAAGTCCAGGACGGGGGAGACGCGAACAGCGCGGCCCGTCTTCACGTCCGCAAAGGTAGCCGCGATCTTACCCAGGTCATTCACTCGCAGTGTGCGATGCCCCACCGTGGCGCCGGTTGCCACCTCAATCCCATCTGCAAAGCAGCCGTCGGTTTCGATGATCACGAGCCCCGTGGTCTTGTTGAGCGGTGAGCTGAGATCCAACGCCCGCAAGCCGGCCAGGCCGATGCGTGCACCCAGCACCTGACGCGGGCAAAGGTGATCGTGGCGGGCCGATGATCGTCGCAGGAGGTCGGTCAGTGAAGCGGACATCGTGTCCTCCATCTCTCAGTTCGTGTGCAGAACCAGGTGTCCTTGCGGGCTCTGTTCGACCCGTAGGACGCGCAAGGCTTTCGGAGCGGGGCCGCGGGTGACCTGCCCATCTGCATTGTAACGCGAGCCGTGGCACGGGCAGGCGAAGCCGTCATCCTTTTGCTCGACCGTGCAGCCGAGATGAGTGCAGATCAGGCTCAATGCCGTGAAACCGCCCGCGTTATGGATCAGGATCGCCGGGACATCTGCGATCAGCGAGCGCGAGCCTGGCGGATAGTCCGAGGCCAGTCCGACGTCGAATTCCATTCTTGACTCCTCGTCATCTTGATAATCCAGAAAGCGGAACAAACCAGCAAGCCCAAGCAGTCCGCTGATGCTCAATAGCGTCGTCGTGGTTACTTTCAAGAAATCGCGACGCGAAACGGTGGCCATATCAGCGTTGGACCGAGTGACATTGATGGCAATAAGCCGAGGACTGGTCGCTGCCACTCTGAGTGCATCCGCTTCCCATGACCGGACGAAAAGTGAATACCTGGCCTGTCGCTTTCCCGATCAGTTGGTAGCTGCCGTTGGGAAGCTGGCGCGTATTCCAAAGAGGCTCGTCCTGCCCGGTCGCCAGTACGGTGTCGCCGGTTTGCAGCTGCAGAATGGGATTGAGCTGTGCCTGGCGGAACGCGATGTCGTTGGGATCCGTGAGCGTTTGGGTCTGGGGCAATTCGGTGGGCGTTCCATGACAGGTCTTGCACTGTAGGTATTGGATCTGTTTCTTGTTGCTGTGTATGTCGCCGTCGCCCATCACTTCGGTGCGCGTGTGGCAATCGATGCAATCCAGCGTGTATTCGCATCGCGTGAATTGCGCGATGGGCTGGTAGTAATCATGCAGTCGGTCTGCGGGTTGATCAGTGCGCTGAATGAAATCCATCGCCCGTAAGTCGTAATTGCCGCGATTGTGGCACCTGTTGCACTCGGTATAGGGGATCGCCGTGGTTAGCCGGTGGATCTGGCCTTTTGGAAACGAGTCGATGTTCGGCGTGTGACAAGCGGCGCAGCCTGTTAGGCGGGCAAATGCCTGGCCCTGCTGCGGTGGTGCGTTGATGTGACACTCCAGACAGTTCTGGCCAAACCGCTGGATCATCAGATTGGCCTGCGAGGCCGGGTCGAATGCCTGCAATGCCGCAACGCCGGTGGTTGTCGTGATCTCGTCATCGACCAGGGCGCGGATGCCAAAGCGCGCCGTCAGATCCGGTTGCGCACCGAATGTGTATAGGATGTTCGCAATTGCACCCGCGTACGTGGACTGGACGCTGGTCATTACGCGCTGGATGTGATCATTGTGGTCCGAGGGAGAACCCGAATGGCAACTGCTTCCACCACACGACTCTTGCACCACCGACAGGTCAGACGGATTCGTCGCGCCGCGCATCGTGCTGTGCGCAAGGTCCGCGTTCAGTGCCAACGGTTCACCGCCGTGGCAGCTCACACATCCAAACGTCTTGACCGGGTGCGAAGCGCTGATTTCCGGCAGGTCGCTGTGGCAGGTAAGACAGTATTCCGGCTTCCCGCTTAGGGTTGGGATCAACGCGATCGGCCTGGGCTGCCGCGAGTTCGTCCAGGCGGCAACGGCGAGGGCAAGCAGAAGAATAGCGGAGCCGAGAGCGATCAAGCGCTTCATGACTCTAAGCAACCGGGATGCTTCCCAAGATCGTCAACAGGATGATCGACAACGCAATGATCGCCACGGCGACTTGTGCAACGCGATTTGAGCGAGGGAACCACGTTCCGAGTTCGGCGTCTTCCGGTCTCGGGAAGGCGTATGGGATCAACCCAAGCACAGCCAGGACCAGCAGGGGCACGAGCACGCCCCACAGGAAAGGGTCGCCCCATTTGAGCATCTGTTGCACCCAAAGGAAGAACCACGGCGCGCGGGCGTCATTGGCCATCGCATTGACATTCGTAATGGGTGGCGCGATCGGCGCGGGCACGAAGGCGGAGAAGAGAACCAGTGCCGCGCCGGTCAGCAGCATCGCCAGCACCTCGCGCCGCACCAACACGTTGCGCGTCGCGCGTTCCTTGTTGATGCGCATCGAGGGCGGCGGAACTGCAATCCCGCCATCGCGTCGCACGCGAAAGATGTGCCATATCACCAGGATCAAAACCGCCAGCGTGAGCCCGAAAAGATGCCACGCGTAGAAGCGGATCAGCGTCGCAGACCCGGCCTGGCTGCCGCCGACCAGCACCGTGTAAAGCGCCTCGCCGATCAGTGGAACCGTCCTGATGAGATTCGTGCCAACCACCAGTGCCCATTGAATGCCCTGATCCCAGCGAAGAATGTACCCCGTGAAGTCCATCAGCACGACGAACACAAAGAGTGCCAGCCCAAGCAAATAGTTGAAGCGCCGCGGCGCCGCGTAGGCGCCCGTGAACACAACCCTCAGCAGATGCAGCGCAGAGACGACCACGAGCAGTTCCGCAGACCAATAGTGGATGTTGCGGATCAAGCCGCCAAACGGCACCAGGTAGCTGATGGTCTGGACCGATCGCGCCGCCTCCGCCGGGACCGGCATGTAATAGAACATCTCCAAAATGCCCGTCGCCCCAAGCACCATCACGAGGAAAGCAGCTGTGCCGCCCGCGCCTAGCGTGTAGCGCCAGCGCGCTTGGTTGGCCGGGATCGTCGGGGGGTGCAGGTGATGCAGAAAGGATGGG
>JBGPAT010000034.1:0-14296 GCA_041480885.1 Anaerolineae bacterium | reverse complement strand
GCCGGAATGAGCCACATGAATATCATTCCAACCCACCCAAAGGGGGAGAATCCCCAACCTCCCATCATGCCGGGTCCCATCATGCCCCAACCACGATAACCCCAGCTGCTCATCATGCCTGCTCCAAACAGGAACAGCAGCACGATGAGGCACACTATTCCGACGACTAGCCAGTTGGTCTTGTTCATTCTTGCGTTTCCTTTTCAGCCAGTCCTCCAGAGATGGCGCGCATCGCCAGCAGCCCTACATGTGCGGCTTGTAGGTTGGGGCGAGGTATTTCTCAGGATCTTTCTCGAACGAGCGTTTGCACCCCGGCGAGCAGAAGTAATACGTCTGCCCTTTATAGTCTGATTTCCCGGCCGCCGTCTCTGGTGTTACGTCCATTCCGCAGACGGGGTCTTTTAATGTCTCGGTCATGCCTGGCTCCTTGTCTGAATGTGGCCGCCCGGACAGATTCTGCTATGGCGGCCCTATTTTCGGCCGATCTTACCGGCTATTTCACTTGTGCCTGTTCTTCCGCGGGCTTCTGCGGCAGCCGCACCGAGAGGTGCGTTCCGCCTCCCGTCTGGCTCTGGACTTCGAGCCTAGCGCCGATCAGGTCGGCCCTTTCGCGCATCCCCAGCAGTCCGAAATGTCCCGCTGGCGCCAGGTCGGTCAGACTGCGCGGCACTTGGAAACCAATGCCATCGTCGACCACTTCCAGCTTGATCTCTCTATCCGCAAAAGCAATCTGCAGGGTTGCTCGCTGAGCACGCGCGTGCCTCACAACGTTATTCAAGGCTTGCTGCGCGATCCTGTACAACGCCAGTTCGGCTTCCCGCGGCAGGCGCCGTTCCTGCCCCACACGCAGGAAATCCACCTCGAGATTGTTGGCCTGGCCGGTCTCGCGCGCCAGCATCTCCAGTGCGGTGACCAGTCCGAGGTCCTCCAAGTAGATCGGGCGCAGCGCCCGCGTCAGTCGGCGGAGGTTCTCGATCGTTCCTTCCGCCAGGCTCTCCAAATCTTGCAGCAATTGAGCTGCATTTTGGTCTTTTACGGCCACCCGGGCCAGTTGCACTCGCTGCTTCAGCGCGATCAGCTCCTGAATGGTTTCGTCGTGCAGCTCACGCGCCAGCCGCAGTCGCTCCTCCTCCTGTGCCGAGGTGATCGCGCCGATGTAGTCGTGAAGTCCCTCCTGCGAGGCGTGGACCTTACGGGCCATTTCAGCCAGCTCCATTTGCAGGTGCTGGACTTCGGAGATGCCTCCGACCGGCTCCTTGATGGTGTCATAATCACCTGCGGCCAGGGCCGCCGCCTTTGTCTCCAATTTCTGCAAAGGCTGAACGATCCTTTGCGCCGCGAACCACAGCGCAGCAAAGGCAAATAGCAGGGGCGCGATCAACACCAGCGGCGCAACTAGCGTGATTTCCAGTGCCGGATCGGTCGCGGTTTTCCAGGCTGCTTCCGGCAGACTGGCACGCATGGCTTGCTGATGGATGGCGATGCTGCCAATCGCAATCGCGATCAAGAGCACGGTCAGCGGCAGGATGATCACGACCAGTAGCTGCAGAGTCAGGCCGCGCTGGGAAAAAGGGCGCACGCCTTTTTTCGCGTTCATTCACTATTCTTCCAAATGGCCGGTATCTTGCGCGATCCATCCTAGGGACACGGCCCGCATCACCGCCTCGGTGCGGCTTGCCGCCTGCAGCTTGGCAAAGATGTGCGCCAGGTGTCCCTGCACGGTGCGGTCGCTGATCGCGAGCTGCACGCCAATGGCCTTATTCGTAAAACCTTTGGCAGCCAGGCGCAAGACATCCTGCTCGCGGTCCGTGAGCGGTTCGACGGCCGCTTTCTCCGGCTGCTTGAAGAGACTCGACATCAATTTTCGCGTGATGGATGGATCGAGAGCCGATTTTCCCTCGTTCACGTCGCGCACGGCCTGAATGAGTTCATCCGTTCCGGCAGTCTTCAACACGTACCCATTTGCGCCGGCCTGCAGGACCGCCATCACGTACGGATCGTCATTGTAAGCGGTGAGGATCAGCACGCCGACCTCAGGCACGTGCGCCCGCACCCAGCGTGTGACCTCAATGCCGCTCGCCTTCGGCATCTGGATGTCCAGCACGGCCACATCCGGTTTGTACTTCTGGATCAGCGCCTGTGCTTCCTCACCATCCCCCGCCTCGGCGATGACTTCCAGATCGCCCGCGGCTTCCAGCAGCCGGCGGATCCCCGCCCGGACGATCAGATGGTCGTCCGCCAAAAGTACTTTGATCTTCGATTCAGTCTGGGACAAAGGATGTCTCCACGTGCGGAAAGGCAAACCAGACCACACCGAGTCCAGCGAGGAGTCCTGTGACAAGCCGCATCCAGGAGTTGAAGGAACCCAGCGCATCACCTGCGTAGAAGGAGGTTGGCAGAGTGTTGTTCGTGAACACTGCCAACCATTGGTTGGAGTCTCGGAAGCCCCTCCCGATTCCGGCCAGATCGCTGATCGCATGTGACCCGCCGTCCAGGACAATGGGCAGGAGAAAGAGAATAAAGCCCCACCACGGAAGCAGCCTGACTTTGCGGCGCACCGGCCACCACGCCAACGCAAATAGCCAGATGCTCGTGTAGAACGAGATCATCCGGTCTGACCAGGCGATCTTCCAACCCATGACCTGATTGCCAATGAATCCACGCAGGATGAACGGGTTGGTCGTGTTCTGCCAGGCAGCCTGGATCTCTACCAGCGAGTACATAGGCATCCGCCCAAACACGAAGAAAGAGCGTTCGGGGAGCTGATGGCAGAAGAGAGAGTAGATGAAATACAGCGTCTTACCCGCCGTGCTCCAGCCAACGTGCATGAGCACAGGAGCCAGCCACGGCAACCACACCCATAGGCCATAGATCACCAGGAATACCGCAAACCAGCGCGATGCCAGCCGCGTACCAAAGGAGTAGGTGGCCCTGGTGCGCCCCGCAATGGCAACATCTGACATGGCTTGATTATAGACCTTGTTGGTAGGGATTACTTTGGAGCGCTTTCTCAATGGCAGTTCGGATGGCTACGTCTGCCTGCTGCGCGGGCGTGTTGACGAGCGAAAACGATGTCCGCCCATCATTGCTGTGCAGGATCAGAGTGGTCGGATGCAGCGCCTCCCCGTAGACTAGCGCGATCAGCATCTGGCAATCACACTCCTGCGTCCCGTGATTTGGACACTCACAATCGCCTACGGCCTGGCGCGCAGCCTGGAGATCGAAGGTCTGCAGGACTCGCAGGCCCGCCTTCGATAAACGCCGGCTCAGCCACTGCAGAGCATCATCGCACGAGCCACGCACAGACATGAAAGGAGCTACGGAATTCATGCTTCAGATCGAACCTGATTTGATTGTAGCGACCGGGCACGGGTTGCTGAAGGGCTACCTGCCTCATGCGCACATAGGCAATATTGCCTATGGCTTCCATAGCAATCTCGCCCACGACGTACAGGGGTCTGGCGGCTATCATCGAGGGACACGGCTCTCTTATGAAACGCTATCTACTTCCACTGGCAGCTTTCCTGTGTGGCGCCGCGCTCATCACGATCGTGTACCTGGGGTTCCTCACATGGGCGCAGGACTGGAATTATGCAGCCGGCCAATTTGAACGCGACCGGGCCTATGTTCTGCCGATCATCATTGCGTTCGGCGTCCAGTCTTCGCTCTACTCGGTGATTCGCTTCCACGTGTTCAGGCCGGTAGTGACCAGCGCGCATCCTGGTGCCATGGTCAGCGCGAATGGCGCCACTTCCACGGCTTCGATGGTGGCTTGCTGCATCCATCACGTTACCAACGTCTTGCCCATCCTGGGCATAAGTGCCATGGCCGGTTTTCTCGCGCGCTATCAGCGACCACTCATGCGGGTCGGTCTGGCCATGAATCTGCTTGGAATCCTGGTGATGCTCGTCGTTCTCTACCGCGCGCGACAAAGTCCTCGCCCCGTCTTGGAGCCGGCATGAAAGGCTTGCGTCTGCCTGCGGTCTCTACCTTGACCCTGGTCCTCGCGGCCTGTTCCTCAATAGGATCGCCCGTGCCGACCCTGACGGCACCTGCATCTTCCCAGACGGCGACTACTTCTCCGGCCAGCAATCCATCCCCCGCCGGTGGCGATCTTGCTCGCGTGGACCAGCAGGGCGCGGTGGTGATCGAAGTAAGCCCGCTCGACCTCCACAAACCATCTGATAACCTTGAGTTCGATGTTTCATTGAATACGCACTCCGTTGACCTGAGTATGGACCTCGCGCCGCTTGCCACTCTGACGACAGATACAGGCCTGACTGTCCGGGCAGTGCTCTGGGACGGGCCGCGCGGTGGGCATCATGTGCGCGGCAAATTGAGCTTCCCTGCGACACGAGACGGCAAGTCTATTCTGGAGGGCGCGCACCGCCTGACCTTGACGATCGTCAACCTGGACGCGCCCTCGCGGGTCTTTGAGTGGGCATTGAAATAGCCGGGCTAAGCAAGAGAGCAGGTTGGAGTGTCCTCCAGCCAGGATAGCGACCTGAGCCGCCGCGACTTCATCAAAGCCACAACGGCTCTTATCGGGGGCTTCATCGCGGCAGCAATTGGGCTCCCGGCAATCGGCTATTTGCTGGGACCCGCCTTGCGAACGACAGTCGAGGATGCTTGGGTCAACCTGGGCCAGCTGAACAGCTATCCGATGAATATCCCCGCGCTCTTTCAGTTCGCGCGGACGAGTGAAAACGGCTGGGAACGGACTGCCATGAGCTACGGGGTATTCGTACTTCGAACGGATCAGACAAAGGTGCGGGTCTTCTCGAATGTCTGCACGCATCTGGCCTGCCGAGTGTCATGGCATTCCAACATCCGAAACTACGTCAGCCCCTGCCATGACGGGCATTTCGACATCCTCGGTAACGTAGTTAGCGGCCCCCCGCCGCGCCCTTTGGACGAATTCAACACCAAGATCGAACAAGGCAATCTGTACATTCACTTGCCGGCTTTCAAACGAACTTGATAGTAGGAGGAAAAGTGAACAAGAAACACATGCTCATCATGCTGCTTTGCTGCTTGCTGCCCATGGCGGGATTGGCCGCCGTATTCCTCTTTAGGATCCCGCTATCCACAGTGCTTCTTGTTGGAATGGTGCTGCTTTGCCCCCTTTCGCACCTTCTGATGATGGGGAGCATGAAGCACACCCACGAGGAAAGTGACCGGTCGGCCCATGCCCCTGCCGGTAACATGCCCCGCTGAGGTCAGTCTCGCGGCGCAGGTACCTGGTCCACCCCCCCATTTGCTGATCTACAGTTCATCCACTCGTTGAATCTCTGAATCACCGGGTGGCTCCTGCTTGCCTTTGGTATACTCGTTTCACTTCATTTTAAGGAGCCACCATGTCCACTCCTCCGCGTTGGGATGTGAGCAACGTCTATCCATCGCTTTCGTCCAAAGAGTTCAAAGCGGCTTTCAAAGACTATAAAGCCCAGGTTGCCAGCCTCGGCAAGTTCTTTGACAGGAAGTTGAGCAAGGCCGGGCCCAAGACGCGTGCCAAGGACCTCGCCGCGCTGGCGGGCGAGGCCGTCAACCGCATCAACAAAATCATGGCTCTTTCTGGCACGATCGCGCCGTTTATCGAGGCCTTCGTCACTACCGATTCCCGCGATCAACTCGCCATGCGCCTTCTGTCCGAGTACGAGCAGGCCAGTCTGCCGATGGACAAGCTTTCCGTCCGCTTCAGAAGCTGGCTGGGGCACCTGGACCCCAAGCTCGATAAGACCATCCGCAAGAACAAGGTGGCTCGGGCGCATGCCTTCATGCTGAAAGAGGCAGCCGAGCAAAGCAAGTATCAGATGAGTGATGCCCTGGAAGGCCTCGCTTCGGAACTCAGCCTCAGCGGCGGCAGCGCCTTCGAAAAACTGCAGGGCACGGTCACCTCGCAACTCTCCGTGGACTTCGAGCTGGACGGCAAGATTCAGAAGCTGCCGATGCCGGCTCTGATCAATCTGCGTTCGCATCCTGACGAGGCCACGCGCCGCCGCGCCTACGACGCTGAAAACAAGGCCTGGGAATCAGTGAAGGAGACGTTGGCGGTGTGCCTGAATGGCGTGAAGGGCCAGGCCAACACGCTGAACAAGCGCCGCGGCCGCAAGGATGCCGTCCATTCAGCCCTGGATGCCGCCCGTATCGATCGCAAAACCCTCGAAGCCATGCTCGGCGCCATGCAGTCCGCCTTCCCGATGTTCCGCAGATACTTCAAGGCGAAGGCCAAAAAGCTCGGCAAGGAGCAGCTAGCCTGGTGGGATCTGTTCGCCCCCCTGGGCAAGCGCGATAAGGTCTACTCCTTTGAGGAGGCGCGCGACCTCATCCTCGACAACTTCGGTACATTCTCCCCCGATTTGAAAGCTTTCGCTCGCCGCGCCTTCGACCACCACTGGATCGACGCCGAACCGCGCGATGGCAAGCGCGGTGGCGCCTTCTGCATGGGCGTCGCCCGCCCCCAGGAAAGCCGGGTTCTGTGCAACTTCGACGGCTCGTTCAACCAGGTCAGCACCGTTGCGCACGAGCTGGGTCATGGTTTCCACCACGACTGCGCCTATGCCGCCGGCAAGACCGAACTGCAGCAGCGCACCCCCATGACCCTCGCCGAGACTGCCTCCACCATGTGCGAGACCATTGTGATCGAGGCAGTTCTAACGAATGCACATGATCCGCAGGAAGCGCTGGGCATTCTCGAGGCCCAAATCCAAGGCGCGGCCCAGGTCGTCGTGGACATCTACTCACGTTACTTGTTCGAAAAGGAGGTCTTTGAACGGCGTGCTCAGGCCGAACTCTCGGCCGATGATTTCAACGAGATCATGGAGCGCGCCCAGAAGGCTACCTATGGCGACGGCCTCGACCCACGCTACATGCAGAAGTACATGTGGACCTGGAAACCGCACTATTATTCTCCGGGCCTCTCCTTCTACAATTTCCCGTATGCGTTCGGTCTGCTGTTCGCCACGGGCCTGTACGCCATCTACCAACAGCGCGGCCCATCTTTTGTGGCTGACTACAAGGACTTGCTGGCCTCCACCGGCGAAGCCACAGCCGCGGATCTGGCAAAGCGCTTTGGTATCGACATCCGCAAACCCAAATTCTGGGAAGATAGCCTCGCCATCATCGGAAAGCGCATCGACCGCTTCTGCGAATTGTGATCGTTGCTGGGCGGACGCTCTCTGATCCGTCGCCGGGGTCAGCCGAGGCGCCCATTCGGGCGCACACAAAGAACACTCTGGCTGGGACATCCCAGCCAGAGTGTTCCATCGGAAGTGCTGCCGATCCGGGCCTGCGTGACTAGAACAACCAGCCCCGGTGCTTCATGGCCTTGACCACGCGGTCGATCGCAACCATGTAGGCCGCGTCGCGCATGTAGGCCTTTTCCTTTAGGCTCATGTCCAGGACGTCATGGAAGGCCTGGGTCATCTTCGTATCCAGTCTCTCCAGGACTTCCTGCTTTGTCCAGTAGTAGTTCATATCGTTCTGCACGGACTCAAAGTAGGACGTGGTGACGCCGCCCGCGTTGCACAGGAAGTCGGGGATCGCAAAGATGCTATTGGTCTTGAAGTATTCATCGGCTTCAGGCGTGACGGGGCCGTTGGCGCCTTCCGCAACCAGCTTGACGCGCTTCGACATCTTCTTGATCGTATCGGCATTGACGTGACCTTCAATGGCCGCCGGGATCAGCACGTCCACATCCTTTGTGATCCAGGCCTCGCCATCCTCCACGACGTAACCCTTGTCCTGCGCCTTCTTCTTGTCAATGGTGCCGTACTCATCCACGATCGTCAGCAGGAAGCGCGGGTCAACGCCCTCCCTGTGGCCGTATGTGTAGGACTTCTTATCGTTGCGATCCCAGCAGGAGACACAGGCGACTTTTCCACCCAGCAACTCGATAAAACCGATTGAGGCATATTGCGCCACATTCCCAAAGCCTTCGATGGCTGCCAGGGAATTCTTGGGATCCATCTTGAGGTGCTTCATGGCCTCCCGCACGGTATAGATCACGCCGTAGCCGGTGGCTTCCGTCCGGCCCTCGGATCCTCCGCCTCCCAGCGGCTTGCCGGTGAACACGCCGGGCGTGTACTGTCCCACCAGCTTGGAATATTCATCCGTCATCCAGCCCATCATCTGAGGCGTCGTACCGACATCCGGTGCGGGCACGTCGTTGCGCGGGCCGATATTCTTCCACATTACGTCGACCCAGCCGCGGCACAGGCGTTCCTTTTCATGGACGGAGAGCGTGGATGGATCAACGATCACGCCGCCCTTCCCGCCGCCCAGGGGGATATCAGCGACCGCGCACTTCCAAGTCATCCAGGTGGCGAGTGCCCGGACCGTGTCCAGCGTCTCGTTGGCCGCGAAGCGGATGCCACCCTTGTTCGGACCCCGGGCATCGTTATGCTGGACGCGGAAACCCTGAAATATGCGCGTCGTTCCGTCGTCCATGCGTACCGGCAGGCGGAATGAGAATTCGCGCATCGGCCAGCGCAACACCTCGGATACGGCGGTGTCCAGTTTAAGTAGCTTGGCCACGTGGTCGAATTGCTTCTGCGCCATGGCAAACGCATTCAGTTGTTCAGTCATACTTCGCTCCTGGGTTGGGTGTGATGAGAACATCAGCGGGCATCCCGCTTGGGGCTGCCCGCTTACACGTAGATATTGCCTGACCTGCCTATCATAGGGTTAAGGTCCTGATCAAACTGCCTAGCTAACGTTACCCGACTTCCCGACCCCAGTCAATATGAAGACTATCACAAATCGAGGGTACTCTATTGGGACAATTGTCTTTCCAGCTCCGCCCTTACTACTTGCGGATTGGCTTTGCCCGCTGCCTTCTTCATCACTTGTCCGAACAGGAAGTTGGACACGCCGGCCTTGCCCGCCTTGTAGCTGGCGACCTCCTTCGGGTATTCGTCTAGAGCCTGTGTCACCAATTCCCTGATGAAGGATTGATCGGAGACCTGCTTGAGGCCGCGGGCTTACACGATCTCCGCCGCCCGCTTGCCAGACCCAAACATCTCCGCCAACACTTCCTTGGCGGTGGTTAGGTTGATCTGCCCCTCGGAGACGATCGTCACCAGCTCAGCCAGTGCCTCCGGCGCAACTTTGAGTCGGCTGAATGCCCCGGCGTCTCCCTTTCCCGCATCCGACTGATTCACCAGCGAGAATAGGTCCCCCAGTATCCAGTTGGCCACACTCTGGGCGGGAGCGGATGCCGCTGTCCGTTCAAAGTAGTTGGCCACGTCGGGCTCTTCGACCAGGCGCCACGCATTGTACGCGCTCAGCGCATACTGGCTCATGAAGCGCTGGTATTTCGCGTGCGGCAGTTCCGGCAGTTTTCGGGAGGCGCGCTGAATCCAATCGGGTTCCACCACGAGCGGCGGCAGGTCGGGCTCCGGGAAGTACCGATAGTCGTGCGCCTCCTCCTTGCTGCGCTGCGAATACGTCTCACCGCGCGCCTCGGACCATCCGAGCGTCTCCTGTTCGATCTTTCCGCCTTTTGAAAGGATCTTGCTCTGCCGGTCGATCTCGTACAGGATGGAACGCTCCAGCGCCCGGAAGGAGTTCAGGTTCTTGACCTCGGTCCGCGTCCCGAGCGGCGCCGCCAGTGCCCCGGCCTCCACTTTGGGCCGCACCGAGACATTTGCTTCAAACCGGATTACGCCCTTTTCCATATCGCCGCTGTTGACTTCCAGGTAGCGCAGCACATCGCGCAGGGCCTCGCCGTAGGCGCGGGCAGCCTCCGCCGAATGCAGATCTGGTTCTGAGACCACCTCCAGCAGCGGGACCCCGGCCCGGTTCAGGTCCACCAGCGAGTAAGACTTCCCATCCCGCTCTACATGCGTCAATTTGCCCGTGTCTTCCTCTAGATGCACGCGCCTGACGCGGATGACCTGCTCGCCTTCCGATGTCCGGATCGCGAGCTTGCCGTTCAGCGCCAAAGGGCTCTCGTATTGTGAGATCTGATAGCCCTTCGGGAGGTCGGGATAGAAGTAGTTTTTTCTGGCGAAGATGCTCGTGCGTTGTACTTGGCATTGAAGCGCCAACGCCACCCGGATGGCATAATCGACCGCTTTCTCGTTGACTACCGGCAGGGTGCCTGGCATCCCGGAACAGACCGGGCAGACCGCGGTATTGGGCGCCGTCTGAGTGCTGTCCACCACTTCGCACGCGCAAAACATCTTGGACTTCGTCTGAAGTTCCGCGTGCACTTCAAGACCGATGACGGGTTCAAATTCCATGGATTTTCATTCGCGTTTGCCCGCAGCTGGGTAACTGGGCAGCCTAGTCATCCGGCGCGGACTTTGCTTCCCCGCCACGCCTCCCCTGGGACGAATGACCGGGCTTTGCGCCCGGTCATTCACTCACATCGTCTTCGGCGCCATCGTCGTCGCCTTCATCCAACTCGTACTCAACGTGCTCCTGGTCAAGATACACCCAGAGCAGCAGCACGTGTCCGCTTGCCGTCTCGACATTGCGGGCCGCGAGGATCGGCGCAGTCTGCTCGAGACCCATGTCGTTCCGATAGTGCAGATGGATATGCCCATTCGCATTCCACGCCCTATGGCAGCGTTCAACAAGGGCGTTCCCATTAAACGTGCGCAGCCGTGTTAACGCCGGCACAAGCACGTGCGGGCTTTCGTTCAAGCCCATGGCCCAGCCGTCGCTAACCTGTTCAAAGATCGGGGGCGGACCCTCAATGATTGTGATCTTCTCATCCATATGGAACCTGACAGTCTCCGTTCACCAAGAAAAATGATACCATAAAACAAGTCTTGACTTTGCATGCCGCGCCATCGGTCTGCCCTCCAGTCAGCGCGGCAGCGAGTTCACGATCTTCTTCACCAGCCCCGGCCCGCGATACGCCAGCCCAGTGTACACCTGCACCAGCGCAGCGCCCATGTCCAGCCGGCGTTTGGCGTCGTCCGGGCCCATGATGCCGCCGGCGCTGACCACCGGGATCTCGTCGGCCACGCGCTGCACGACGAGTTTGAGGAGCGCCTCGCTGCGCCGCCGCAGCGGCGATCCACTGAGTCCGCCCGGCTCGCGGCTCCCGGCCGATTTTAGATTCTCGCGCAGAAGCGTGGTGTCGCTAACGATGACCCCGTCCATGTGCGTCCGCAGGATCACGTCTAAGGCATCATCCAGTTCGGATTCGGTCAGGTCCGGTGCGAGCTTGACCAGCAGTGGCAGTCGCCGATGCATGGTTTCCTGCTCCATCCGGCGCTGCAAGTGCAGTTGCGTCAACAATGCCGCCAGGGCCTTGCGTCCCTGTAGCTCACGCAACCCTGCGGTATTTGGCGAACTGACATTGATGGCAAGGTAGTCCGCAAGGCGCGCAAAGTTCTGCAACAGCTCCAGATAGTCCAGAACCGCTTGCTCGTTCGGGGTGTCTTTGTTCTTCCCCAGGCTCACGCCCACGATGCAGCCTGCGGTCCGCCTCAGGGTACGCGCCTCCCGCGATCGCTGGCTCCGCCCCATGGCGCCCACCATTTCCGCCATCCAATTCCCAGCGCCTGGATTCAAACGCCGCTGAACGTAGGCCGAGCCCCGGCTGGGGAAGCCAAGGCGGTTGACAAGGGCCTCATCCTCCAGCAGACGAAACACCCGCGGCTTTGGATTTCCCGGCTGCGGCAGCGGCGTGACCGTCCCCACCTCCACGTGTCCGAATCCCCAAGCGGCCAGTGCCCGGACGGCTTGCGCATCCTTGTCATAGCCCGCCGCCAGTCCGACGGGGTTCTTGAACGTCAAACCAAAAGCGGCGACAGGCCTGGGTTGGGCGCCATACATGGCTTGTAGAAGCCACCGCGCGGGAGAGATGGCCCCTGCCACGCTCAGCGCTGAGAGAGTCAGGTTGTGCGCTCGTTCAGGATCCAGGCGAAACAAGAAGGCTCTAACCAAGGAATACATTTGTGATCCCGCGTGATTTTGCCGGTCGCGCATTCCCCGACGGCCGGTTCGCCGTGACAACTAGTACCTTTTCTGCCCGCTGAGATCCAGGAAATATTGGATCACTTCTTCCTCAGGATGTGACACATCCATCCGCGCGAACATGGCCGCCAACTCGCCGCGATGATGCGTCTCATGATTGGTGACATGCATGAGCATCTGCCAAAGTGGAACGCGAAACGTCTGACCAGTGAAGTTGGTGTAAGTGACCGCATTCTGCAGGCTCTCTTCCGATTGGGTCTCGATAAAAGCCCGCATATCCTTTTCGACGTCTGCCCAGGCCAGTCTGACTTCGCTGAGGCCGGGGAAGCTCATCGGGTCCAGGTGCTCCTGGGGCGACTCACCGTGCCACCGCTTGAGCCAGACTGTCTCTGAACTCATCATGTGCACCAAGACCGAATGCACGTCACCCCAGCTGTGCCCCTGCTTGCGCCGGAGCTGTTCATCGGTCAGCCTCTCGGCCACGGCCAAGTAACGCTGGTTCGCCCAATAGCTGTAATCGAACGTCTGCTTGATGTACTGCTTGATGTCCATAAGCAATTCCTCGCCATGTCACCCGAGGCGCTATCGTTCTTTCTTGCCGTGCCGCAGGCTCGCCCTCGTCCCTGTCAGGCGGGCGCGACGAGTGACCTCCCGCTTGCGAGTATACGCCCGCTGTCTTTCCATGGAGATTCTGATGTCAGGTCAGCGATTATTCTATGCAGAGGACCGATCATGTCAAGAGCACAGCTAACTCGGACAAACGCACGCAGAATAGGGGACAATCGTCACTACGTCTCGAAAAAGCGCGGATGCTATAATCCGCCATCCTTGTCCAGGAGCATTGCATGGCATACACCAACGTCAAAGTCCCTCCCGCGGGTGCGAAGATCGGCAGTAAAGAGGGCAAGCTGCAAGTTCCAGACAACCCGATCATCCCGTTCGTCGAGGGCGATGGCACCGGCCGCGATATCTGGCGCGCCTCGGTGCGGGTGTTCGATGCCGCGGTCGAGAAGGCGTACGATGGCAAGCGCAAGATCCATTGGATGGAAGTGTATGCCGGCGAGCAGTCCTACAAGCTCTTTAACAGCTGGCTGCCGGATGAAACGACGGAAGCCTTCCGCGAGTTTCTGGTCGGCATAAAAGGCCCCCTGACGACTCCGATCGGCGGCGGCATCCGCTCGTTGAATGTTGCGCTTCGCCAACAGCTGGACTTGTATGTTTGCCAGCGCCCCGTCCGGTACTACAGCGGCGTACCATCCCCCGTAAAGCATCCGGAATACATCGACATGGTGATCTTCCGCGAGAACACCGAGGATATCTATACCGGCATCGAATTCGCCAACGGCACAGAAGATGGCAATAGATTCAAGCAGATGTTCAAGGGTGCCTTCCCGGCCGAATACGCCAAGATGCGCTTCCCGGATACCAGCGGGATCGGTATAAAGCCCATTTCGATGGAAGGGACCGAGCGCCTGGTCCGTGCCGCGATTGCCTGGGCTCTGAAGAACAGACGCAAGAGCGTCAACCTGGTCCACAAAGGCAACATCATGAAGTTCACCGAAGGCGCCTTTAAGGATTGGGGCTACGCGTTGGCCAAGCGCGAGTTCCGCAACGAGATCGTCACGGAACGGGAGACCTGGATTCTGGGAAACAAGGAGAAGAACGCCAATCTGAGCCTTGAAGAAAATGCCCGGATGACCGATCCCGGCTACGAGATGATGTCTCCGGATCAGCAGAATGGCATCAAGGACGAGGTCCAGCAGGCTCTTGGCCTCCAGCCCACCCACGGGAACGGGAAATGGAAGTCCAAGCTACTCATCAAGGATTCCATCGCCGATGTCACACTGCAGTTCGTGCTCATCCGCCCCAAGGACTACGATGTCATTGCCACGATGAACTTGAACGGCGACTATCTCTCCGACGCCCTGGCGGCGCAGGTGGGCGGCATCGGCATCGCCCCGGGCGCGAACATCAACTATGTAACCGGTCATGCCATTTTTGAGGCCACCCATGGCACGGCGCCCAAGTATGCCGATCTGGATAAGGTGAATCCCGGGTCGGTCATCTTGTCTGGTGAAATGATGCTGCGCTACATGGGTTGGGACGAGGCCGCGGATCTGATCGTGGTGGGCATGGAGGGCGCCATCAATGCCCGCACGGTCACCTACGACTTTGCCCGCTTGATGGAAAAGGCGGTCGAGGTCAAGTGCTCGGAGTTTGCGGACGCGATCATTCGGCACATGCAATAACCGATCGAGCCTCAACCCCGAGTGGTCGAGCCTTCGGCCGGCACAGCTTTCCACCGCACGTGCTGTCTCCCGGATCATCAGAGAAGTAACGGCTGTGGAACAAGATGCGAGCG
>JBGPAT010000033.1:0-14667 GCA_041480885.1 Anaerolineae bacterium | reverse complement strand
GTGGGAAGTGTCATTGTTGCGCTAAGCCTGACGTCGCTGCTGATCCTGAGCCTGCCGCTCACAGGCTATGAGCTAATGCGAGGCATTGAGACGCGTTTCCCGCCGTTGCGGCTCACCACGGCAACCGACGCCGGACCGCCGCCAGGGGCGATCGTCATTCTGGGGGGCATGGCGAAACTCTCCCCGTCCATCCTGGAGTCGGCAAGCCTGGATGGCGCGAACTTCTGGCAAAGGACGTTTCTTGTCATTGTCCCGATGATCGCGCGAACGATTGAGTACGGCGCGATCATGTCGATCGTCTGGACGTTCACCGGCACCTTCGCGTTCATTTACTCCGTAACCTATGGTGGCCCCGGATACGAAACATCCACCATCGACTACATGATCTACACCAAGTTCTATCAGGCAAGTGCCAACTACGGTTTTGCCACCGGCCTGGCGGTGATCCTGCTGGGCATCATCCTGGTGCTTACATTCGCCGAGATGACCTTTACGAACAAGGTTAGTGAATGGGAATGAAGAGCCGCGCATGCTAGGCAAGCTCAATCTCTCGCTCACCAGGATCGCAATCTTTGGGACGCTGGTGGTTCTCTCTGTGTCCAATCTCTACCCATTGCTGTTCATGCTGCTGAACTCTCTCAAGTCCCGTGCGGCATACCAGACGAATCCTTTCAGCCTGCCAGATCTGGGTCACCTGGCCTGGGGCAACTACGTGACGATGATCAGCCAGTTCAAGATCTTGAACCTGTTCAAGAATACACTGGTGATCTCGGTCTTCACCATCCTCTTTCTCCTGCTCTTCGGAATCATTGCCAGTTATTCATTCGCCAAGCTCAAATTCAAGGGCAAGGATATCGTCTACTTTCTCGTTATTGCGAGCATGTTCGTTCCTGTCCAGGTGACTATCATACCGATATACATGTTGTTTTCGAGAATCCATCTGGTAAACACCTATTGGGCGGTCATTCTGACGTACCTTGGAATGTTCCTGTCCGAAACCATTCTGCTCATGACGTCGGCCTTCCGGGGTATACCCGATGAAATGCTTGAAGCTGCCGAACTGGACGGCGCAGGGTATTTCGACACGCTGCGTTACATCGTCGTGCCCATGGGGAGATCGGCGATTGTGCTTTGCCTGATCTATTACTTCATTGTGACCTGGAACGATCTGTTCACCCCGATGATCCTGCTCACGGATATGGATCTGCGCACGGTGATGGTAGCTCTGGCTTCGCTCATGTCGCGGTACAGCGGCGATCCCACGCTGCAATTTGCGGGGCTGGTGCTGGCCGCCGTCCCGGCAATCCTGGTTTATGCAGTTTTCCAGAACTACATCATCAAGGGAATCGGCGAGGGATCCACAAGATAGTACGAGAACTACACGAATCCATGAACTGAGCCATGGTTGATGAGATAGGCCCAATGCCCACTACTGTGCCAGGTCGCTTCAAGTCCGGGCTCGATACGCCGACCAATCAGGGCAGAAACGCGGCGTCCCGATGACTGTCGCAACTCCATCTGTGGAGATCGCCATGCCCGCCTGGGATAGAACTGCGGGACATATCAGTGCATAAGGAATTCCGGGATATCTGAATGAGCGAGTTCTTTGGTTACCCAGTTCGACATCTAGCCTCAACTTTCCTGGAGTTGGACTGTCTGGCGACAGCTGGGCCTCGTATCGTGCGGCTCAGGTACAAAGGATCACCCAACTTGTTTGCCGAGGTTCCCGAGATCTCTTTTCCAACCCCGTACGGAGACTATCACTACTTGGGCGGACACCGTCTGTGGCACGCGCCTGAGTCAATGCCAGGATCCTACATGCCCGATGACGAGGGTCTATCCGTGTCGGCGCTGCCCGATGGTTTGATGCTGGACGGCAAGACAGAACGCTTCACCGGCATCCACAAACGTATGGAGGTTGTCCTTGACCCGGCTCAACCCCGGGCCGCGCTGACTCATACCTTGATCAATGAGGGACCCTCGGAGGTGGAACTTGCCCCGTGGGCACTCACCATGTTCCGTCTTGGCGGCACCGCCATTCTGCCCATCCGAGCCGCTGGCAATCCCAACAATGACTTCCTCCCTGATCGCAATTTCGTACTGTGGCCCTACAGCCACACCAACGATCCGCGTTTGCATTTGCAGGATGACTTTATGCTCGTGCAAGCAGACGCCGAACTTCCTCCTCTGAAGATCGGAACACTGAACCCCGCGGGCTGGACAGCTTACTGGCTGGACGGCATACTTTTCCGAAAGACGTTTGCAGCCAAGCCTGAACTACGCCATCCGGACCATGACTGCAACGCCGAGATCTACTGTGACAACCAATTCATCGAACTGGAAAGCCTGGCTCCACTTTGCAGACTTGCTCCCGGTAGCTCTGTTGTTTTTCGCGAAACGTGGGAGCTCTATGATACTCTCGAGCAAGAATTCTTGTCGGAAGAAATGGTCCAGCATTTGAGCAAGCAGTATCAGCGACAATGAATATCCGTAGAGTGCCCGAAGTCAGTAGTGCCTCGGGCATCTGGTGGATTTCTTTGCACCCAATTCCGGGAGGACATGAAGCCGGAATCGCCATATTCAGGTGACCAACCAGGGACGTGCCTGCGCCACTGCCACACGCACAGGAGAACCCACCAATTAAGAGTTCACTGAACAGATGTTCACTACGTACATGTAGTGCATGAGCGTCTATCACCTGCCAAATATGGGCGTGAAAACGTCCAATCTATGCACGTTTTCTATGCTTTCCATCGTGATTGCAGTACATTTGCAGTACAAATCACGCTCGAGGTTCCACCGTGCCGGTGACCACACGCCTGCCCGTGCAGATAACAATCAGAACGCGCTGGAGATTACGAGAAGGTGGACGCATACGAAGCCGGGCAGGGACATGAACGCGCTAGCCTGCCAACAATGAGGCCGGGCGGTCAGTGTTCCCCGGCTTTGCTTGTAGGACCCCAGCGAGGTGGGCTGGGCTGCCCAGAGACGCCGGTCCGCGTCTGCGCTACCGCCGCGCCTGACGCCTCAGGCGACGCATCACGCTCATTCTATGTGCCCCGATGATGATCCTGATCGATCCGCAGACTGATCCGCGGGGCGTGGAGGGACACGCCATGGCCTGCTGGTCTGAATGGGCCGGGCTCCATTCAGATTTGATGGAGCCCCACAACAGCGGGTCGATCGCGATTGAGATGCGGCCAAGGCCCGCCATTCCTTTCCCAATCGAAATTGACTTGTAAGGACCAAGCTTGACTCCGCTTCTAAGAAGATGGCAGTCTCATCTTGTGGATAAGTATTCGGATGAGATGCCATTGATTGGCATCTTTCGCACCTTTCCCACGGATGAGCTGGATACCAAGGAAAGAAAGGCAAGGGACGTGAGTATGAGCGAATACACGCCCAGTCCACGGCAATGGGTGGCAGAACAAGTCGAGCTTTATGAAGGAAGCGGGGGTACTTCAGGTTTGACGTTGAGGGATACGGGCCTGCCTGTCATAATTGTGACGCATCGGGGGCGAAACACTGGCGCTATCCGCAAAACCCCACTTATGAGAGTGGTGGACGGAAACAATTACATCCTTGTGGCATCACAGGGTGGCGCGCCGAAGCACCCACAGTGGTACCACAATTTGAAAGCCAACCCCAATGTCGAGATTCGCGACGAGACTGAAGTCCATGCAATGCGAGTTCGAGAGGTACTAGATCCGTCGGAGAGAGAACGACTCTGGAACATCGCGGTCAAAACATTCCCGCCCTATCAGGAGTACCGAAGCAAGGCCAAGCGCATCATCCCCGTCTTCCTGGCAGAACCCGTAAGATAGACGCAGAGGGGGTTTCGTCGCACGACGATTTGATTCGCGGCCCTACTCGCTCCCGACTTCGCCTCAACGCGAGCCAGCATATAGAAGCCATAATGGCTGTATCATTGCCCGTGCGGATAACAATCCAAACGGGCTTGAGATTACTAAGGAGATGGCGCCGTCCCTGAAGCGATCTTGATCGAGCACTGGAGGAAGGAGTATCACTACATCAGACCACACAGCGTATTTGGATATCGTCCACTGGCACCGCAAGCTTGGCTGATATCCTCGACGCTGCAGCCGGGGCTAACTTAACCACCGGTACAATCTTCGGGGCAGATCAAATGGCCTGAACGATTTAGGCGATTAGGCGGCAAGCACGATCCATAGTCCGTTATATGGATACTCGCCGCATAAACACTGGTTAGGCGCTTTTGTCACCTCGTTTTTGTAGTGAAGTCTTTAGATCGTCCCGGGAGAATTACCATGAACATGAGAGACAATATTTTTATTGCACTCCTCGTGCTTGGGATTAGCGTGTTTTGCGGATTCGTCGGACTTGCTGGATTGGGGAGCTTTTTCCCTTCACTAAATCAGGTCGCAAAGCCCATCGTTTGCGGTAGCGATGTTATGCGAGTGGATCAGCATGTCTATTCCTATAAACCTGGCTCAACGTCCTACACGATCACAGTATATTGTGTTGATGGAACGACCGGCACCAAAAAAGACGTGACCAACCAGGCTCAATCCACTATAGGGTTGATATCCAGCGCGATCCTCTTTTTGCCATTTCTATTTTTAGTCTTTCTGGGTATCAAGAAGATCAGGCAACAGCAGGCAGCAGGCGGCTATTGATTCCACTATCCACGGGATGCTGTGTGGACACCACCCTTTGGGTGTGCGTGCCGAAAACCAACTAACAGAAGGAGAGATCTATGAAAAATGGTATATGTCCCATGTGTCAGTCAAACGAAGTGTATATGACGAACGACGATGATAATTCGTCTCCCGATGGGATGCTGATGTTTTCGGGGGAAGCAGATCGAGACCTCGCGAGCTATCACTCTGATCTATACGTCTGCCTGGCCTGCGGCTATATGGCCCTGTTCGCCAGTCCCACAGTTTACAAGGGGAAACATCAGGAACTCACGTTTTTGCAAAAAGCCAAGGGGTGGAACAAAGCAGCGTGATCCGTAAGCGGGTCAGCGGAATTGGCCTTTTGCTTACGAATTGACTGCAAGCTATGTTTTTGACACGGCTCGAATTTTGCTGCCCTCGGTAGAGAGATGTTCTTGATTGGAATATCATATAGGTCACGGATAAAAGCTGAACTTTAACACGTATCAGAGTGCCTAACACGGCGTGCACTGGACATGTGGGATAACCATGGGTAACCATCCCCTAAATACTTTCGGTGATCTTCCGGAATGCCTTACCGCATAACTTCACCTTTCCTTCTATTTCCATCGTATTCCTGAAAGTTGGTCTCTTTGCCATGTATTGCCCCTGATTTCAGGGAAGGGCGCGGTTCGGAATAGATTCACGTGGGTCCACAGCTCAAACGCGAAACGCTCTCCACGCCGGTAGGGCGTTTTGTGTCTAGGTTGCAGTCTGAGCACAAGGCAAGAGTGGGTGGATTAGATCTTGAATTGTCTCGCTGAGATTCGTCACCTCACGCCTGCCCGTGCAGATAACAATCAAAGCGCGCTTGAGATCACGAAGAGATGGATGCGGCGATATGCGAGCTTGATCGAGCGCCGGAGGCAGGAGCATGACTACATCAGACCACGCAGGTCACTGGGATATCGTTCCCCCGGAGCACAAGCCTGGCTGTTGTCCTCGATTCTGCAGTCGGGACTAACTGAGCCACTGGTACAATCGTCGGGGCAGGTCACAGGGCGCGGTCGAGAAACGCGCCACCTCGGTTCAACGTCGCAAGGCACCGACCAAACGTAAGCACCGCTGACCAAATACAACTCGCGTGCTTTGCTGACGGCGAACGCATCGCTGAGTCGGCGAGGAGCAGAACCCAGTGAAGAGTCAGATCGCTGCCACGTCGAAGGGACCCGTCGAGTACACGCTCATAGGTGATGGACCTACGGTGCTCGTCTGCCATGGCACCTCCAGCAATTGCTTTTCCGCGGACGTAGCCCAGCCCCTTGTCGAAGCCGGTTTCCGCGTGCTTACCTCTTCCCGCCCAGGCTACGGGCGCACACCACTTGACGTGGGGCGGACGGCAGCTCAGGCCGCCGAGGCGCTCATCGCGCTCCTCGATAGCCTGCAGGTCCAGACCTGCGCAGTTGTTGCCATTTCCGGAGGTGGGCCGACCGGCCTGGCCGTCGCGGCGGGCTTTCCGAAGAAGATCACGCGCCTGGTGCTCGCAGAGGCCATCAGCCAGCCGGAGGCACGTCCCAGCGAACCTGCCTACAAGAACCAGGTTGCGTTCTACGGGCCGTTACATGCTTTGACCTGGGGTTTGCTGGGCCTCATGAGCAGGTTGTCGCCCCGCACCACGGCGCGTCAAGTCCTGGCTATCTTCTCGAGCCACAATGCCGACGATGCCATGAGCAGACTTTCTACCGAGGATCTCAAGAATCTGTGTCGTTTCTTCCAAGGTCGTTCGTCCCGCCAAGGCGCTTTGAACGACCTCACCCACACCGTGGGCGAAAACCTCCTGAAGGCGGTCAGTCAACCGACCCTGGTGGTGCACAGCCGGGAAGACAAGTCGGTGCCGTTCTCTCATGCGGAGTGGTCACTCAAGCATATTCCCCACGCGGTGCTCTGCGAGGCCGGTTTCGCCGGACACTTCTTCTGGATAGGGCCTGACTTCGCCCGTATCAGCCAGAGCATGGTCGCGTTTCTTCACGGATCACCGCAGTGAAGTGAAAATGTGGCAATTGAGGGTCATCGGGAAAGTCAAGCTTCAGACCTTGGGAGAGGCGCCGTGTCGAATTCACCTATTGGACTCGATCTGAATTAGGCCGCGAAGTGGTCAGAGAAGACGGAAAGCAACGCCATGCTCTTTGCGTTTTCCGCGGACAGCGGCCTGCTACACTGATTTGGTGGCCAGAGAGGAGTTCTCCATGACACGGCGGCTGGTTCAAAATAGCCCAGGCGGCTACTCGGCTAACGCCGCGCCCACCGGGTGCCCGTGCAGATAACAATCAAAACGCGCTGGAGATCACAAGGAGATGGTCCTGGCCCTTGCGGTAGGGTGACTGATGGTCAGTGCGTGACGTGGCGACATGCACCATCGCTTCGGCAGGGCCACCGCGCCGTGAGGCGTGTACTTGAATCATGCCATACCGTAAACGTGGCTTCAAGTTCCCGTACCCAGGTGAAAAGCACTCGACTCTGTGGGAAATCGGGGGAGTCATCGTAGTCGTCGCGATAGTCAAGTTCCTAATCGAGTACATCTTCTTGCACTGAAGCCGATCCAAATTGGGAGGGGCGTTCTAGGTGATTGGCTCGGGGTGCGACGAAACCTCCAGCGGCAGAAAGAACGCTGTGCATACGAATTGAGCCACCTACGGCAGGAAAGGCGACTCAACTGCCCGAAGCCCGCGCGACGTCTCTGTGCGGAGAAGCAGGCGTCGGTGGGAGTTCGCGGGGCCATCGACCTTTGAGCTCAGGCTGGTGGCCCCGGTTCGCGTGCAGAGCAAGCCCCCGACAATGTCCTGTCTCTATTGCCCTGATTGTGGCGCTAGAACCGTGCCGCCTTTTGGCATGCCCTTGGACGTACCGACTCCGAGCTCACACATGATGAAAAGATGACAAATGGCATGTGAATTCGACGGTATAGATGTGCTACATTACAAGTTACTGGCGCATGCCGCAGGCGCCCGAAGCTCTGATGCACATCATCGGCATCCTGTCCTTCCTGGAAAACTCGATCCACGAAATCCCGATCATAGAACGGGGGCTCAATCGACTTGGCTATGCGGTGCACCTGGAGCAGATGGGAACCCAGGCACAATCTCCGGATCCAGGCGATTATTATTACGAGAAGGAATCAGTAATCCTCTGGCTCTGCCGTTGTTTTGGCAATGTTGGACGGTGCGAGAAAGCGGCTGAAGCATTTGTAGCGGCAGATGTGGATGCCATCGTGGCAATGACAGATCAGGACCTACAGGCGGCTCTTCAGGCGACATCAGGGCACAGCATCCCAATCGTCTTCACTCACATTACACGCGAGCGGGGGGGCGAGCGCCAAGTTGAGCAATTGAGAATGTCAGACAGGGTCACAGGCGTTTGGGATATCTGGCCAGAGATCGCTGCAGAACGCTTGGCTCTAATTACCGAGATGGTTCCTCCGGCTAGCGCCGTGCACGCATTCTACAATCCTGAACTGCCCCGCGTCGTGGCTGAGGCCAGAGCGCTTGAGCAGGCCAGCCGGGATCTCGGCATTAGGTTGGTCCTGCATGAGGTGCATGATCCAAACGATGTCAAGAACCAGCTTAGTCACTTGCAGGCTCAGCAAGACCAGGCTCTCATTCGCTTGGCAGATCCGACAGTCGAAGCCTTTGCCAGCCTGATGGGCGCGGTCGCTCATGAGCAGAATATCCCGTACATCGGATTGAGTCTCACGGAGCTAGAGCGCTGCGGCGCCCTGTTTGCCATAGAGCTGCAGGGAACAGGCGAACTGGCCGCGCAGATCCTTGGTCGACTCCTAAGAGGCGAGCGGCCCTCATCCATCTCTTGCAGGCAGCCAAGCGAGAAAGTCCTGGGAGTCAATCTGGAAGCCGCTCTGGACCTGGGCCTCATTTTATCGCCTGCGGTTGTCAGCCGGGCGCAGATCACACTACCTGCGCAGGAAAACAAGCGTCTCGCGGCACAGTTCATGAGCGTATTGCTTTTGGCGCTATTCGGGGTGAACATCATCGTCGCGTTGACAAGTCAACTGAATGAGCCGTATGTATATGCCTTGACGGCTGCCACAACCCTCGCACTTGTGATATGGATATGGGTCTATTTGAGTAGGCGGGTAATCGCCCCCATCCGGGAATTGGCAATCACTGCCGAGAAAATCGGTGCCGGACAACTCAACACTACTATAGCCGATCCGAAGGCCAATGCCGAAATCAGTACCCTGGCACGCGCGTTGCGGCGCATGCGGAGCAACCTTAGGTCATCCTATGCCAACCTGGATGAGCTGAACCGGAATCTCCAGGAGCAGGTGGACGAGCTGACTAAGGCAAACAAGGCCCTTCAGATCGCAAAACAGAAGTTGGAGCTGGCAGGGCGCCGACTTGTAGAGGCTGAGGACAGCGGCCGTTTCGCGCTAACCACGTACATTCATGATGAGGTCTATCGGCCCTTGGATGGGATTGGCGCGATTGCCGAGGAATTGAACCACCCAGCTCTCGACAAGCTTGCCAAGGAGCTGGAGCAACGGATACGGCAGATCCGCTTCGAGCTCTCGGCCCCAATTCTCCACGATATCGGGATTGAGCTTCGGCGGCTGATACAGGAAATCCTGCCGGCCGTTTATCCGGACGCCAAGGACATCAAAGCAACGCTGGATGTATCATGCCTTGACCAGGAGCTGCCCCTCGAGTCTGCGCACATCTTTCTGATCTATCGCTTTATTCGGGGCGCTGTCAGCAACGCTTATCGGCATAGCCACGCCACGCATGTGAGCGTTTCAGCCAAGATCGAGAAGGCGCAACTGTTCTTGTCTGTATGCGATAACGGAACCGGATTCGAGAAGGACCAGATTGATGGCCTAATCGAAGCCGGTCACTATTTCTTCCACGACATCGAGATCCGCTGCAAGCAGTTGAACGGCAGTCTTAGGATTGATTCGGGGCCCGGTTGTGGTACTCAGCTTCAAATCAATCTGCCATTGGCGGGATATGCCCGGAAGTACAGAACATTCACTATGGCTCCGAGGAATCACAGGCGCGATAAACAGCATCGGGAGTCAGCGCAGCCTTAGGCAGAAATGCCACCGCACCGGCCTCCACAGACATTTCTTCATAAAATGGGCTTCTCTCGCCGCTCATCAATATGATCGTCGTCTGCGGAAGGTGTTCAAGAATCCACCGGGCCATTTCGAAGCCATCCATATCCGGAAGGTGGACGTCAATCAAGGCAACGTCCGGCCGCTGCCGGTTCGCTGTCTCGATCCCTGACTTACCATCCTCCGCCTGCGCAACGGCGCTAAACCGAGGATCGCGGTTCAGTGCCTGACAAAGCCGAACCCTCTCCTCCGGGTGGTCTTCGACAACCAATATGCTCATGGCCTGATGCACGGGACAAAGGCTGTTGAGAAGGCGGATGCTCTCGACCAGGATCACGCGTCGGGCCGGATCGCCGCTGTCCCCCAGGATCCGGAACTTCTGATATAGGGAATTGATGAGATTCTCTACGCGCCGTCGCGACACGACCATTGCTTCAGCAATCTGCGCGTTGCCAAGGCCCTTGGAAATGAGGAGAGCACATTCCTCCTCGCGGGGCGTAAGCTTTTCCAGCTTTGCAAACTGGTAGTGCCAGCGTAGCACGTCAGGATCAATGAAATACCCGTTGTCGAGCACGCGCTGGTAGACCTGGAGTAGGTAGTCGCTGCTGGAGACGTTCCGCGTGAGCACGTAACCCTGCAGGCCCGGCTGGCCCAGCTCCTTTTCTTCACGGAAGATCTCCGCCGCCAATACCATGCTCTTCTCGCGGGTGTAAATGATGACCTTGATGGGGGGATAGAGGCTCGAAAGCTGCCGGCCGACGCGCGTGCCATGCTCATGTTGCAGGACCAGGTCGATCAGTGCCAGCTGCACCGGCTCGGACTGGATGATCTGCACTGCTTCAGCTCCCGAGCTTACAGCACCCACCACCCGCATCTTTCCTGTGGCTTCGACTACCTTCGTAATTCCCTCGCGCTGGATAAGTTGATCGTCAACAATCAGGACCGGGATCAGTTCCGGCATGTGGAGCATCCTTCAGTTTCGAGCGCCGTACCAGGGATCATTCAGGAGTATTCTCGCCGCAATAGTATGAAAGCAACGCCGGCCCACAGCCCCCATTCTAAGCTTGGTATTGCCCGGTGAATCGGGTGTGTGCACGATAGCACTGCAACCCTCGGATTACTACAATTGTAGCATACGGGACACCTGTCCAAGATTCAGCCAATAGCCACAAAGGAGGCAATATGACTGTCACTGCATCGCCTACCCCTGCCAAACCGGCAGCGCCGGTCGTGCCGGCAGGCCTGTTCCTGCGCAAGTCCTCGGGACTCGTGCGGGCATTTTCCATTTTCGACGGATTCCTCTACGGCGTCTATGCCGACTCGATCGTTGTGGCCGCCGCGCTGACCTATGCACTGTGCTGGCCATGGAACGACGCCAACATACCGCTAGGAATCCTCCTGGTCTGCCTGGCCTTCATCCCGTGCTTCACCGTCTACGCCATGCTGACGAGCCTGATGCCTCGCGCGGGCGGTGACTATGTCTGGCAGAGCCGTGCACTGGGTGGCTTCTGGGGCTACATCCTCGTCTTCACTCCGTTGCTGTTTGGGCCGTGGTTCTACATGGCCTCCAATGTGGCGCCGGGCTCCGGCATGGTAGTGGCCCCGTTCTTCATCAGCCTCAGCAATTTGCTCAACCTGCCGGCCCTAACCACATTTGCCACCTGGCTGATCACCAAGACGGGAACGTTCTGGTTCTACGTATTCTATTGCACCTTTGCTGCCGTCGTCTTGGCACTTGGCATGAAGTTTTACGCCAAGATCCAGCGCTGGAGCTTCTACATCGGCATGGTGGGGCTGGTCACCTGGGTCATCATGCTGCTAGGCACCTCTTCGACGGGCTTCCAGACCGCCTTCAATGACTTCATGGTCAACACGATGCATTGGGGCAATGGGCAGGCTTTTGCCCAGGTCCTGGAAATGGCCAAGACGAACGGGTACCAAGCCTTGCCGCTCTCCCAAACCAGTTTCGGGTCCTCATTCCTGATCGGCCCCGCCCTGGCGTACACCTTCATGTACATTGCCTGGACCGGCACGTTGGTCGGTGAGATCGGCGGCGTCAGCCAGTTCAAGAACTCCTTCAAGATGTTCATGGGCGGCAACATCTTTTCCATGATCGTCTGCGCCGGGTTCCTGTGGCTGCTGATCTCGCGCATCAGCAACGAGTTCTTCACCTCCTCCAACTTCCTGTGGATGAGCGGCAATGCGGGAGACATGCCCGTGGCGCCCTACTACGGCATCTTCCTCATGGCGCTCAGCAAGAGCCCATGGGTCTGGCTGTGGATCGCTATCGGCCTAAGTGCCTGGTTCTGGATCTGGCCGACGAACAACATGGTCATGTCGACCCGCGTGATGTTCGCCATGTCCTATGACCGCATGCTGCCCGGCGTGGTGGCGCGCGTCTCCCGCCGCTGGGGTGCCCCGACAGTTGCCATCGGCATCGTCTACGTGGGCAGCATTATCATGGGCTGGCTGTATTTCTTCACCGCCTTCTCCAAGCTCACATTGGACATGCCGCTCATGACCTCCATTGCCTTCGCGGCCAGCACCTTCGTAGGCATGCTCTTCCCCTACCTGAAGTCGACCCGGCAGATTTATGCCGACTCGCCGATCTCGAAATACAAGGTGTTTGGTGCTCCGCTAATCACCGTCATGGGCGCGCTGGGCGTGCTCTACTTCTTGGTCATGTTCTACCTGTACATCACGGATCCACGCTATGGGACCAATGACGCCCTATCGGCAGCATACATCTTTGGCGCCATCGTTATCAGCGCCGTGATCTACTTTGTCTACCGCTGGTACCGTCGCCGCCAGGGCGTCAACACCGACCTGACCTATCGCGAGATCCCGACCGAATAACAGCTGGCCTTCATGTTTGTTCTCCGGGGCGCCCCGCAAAGTTCGGCTGGGCGCCCCGGCAAGGAATCATTGCATCGCTTCATCGTACTGACCGGAGGCAACTCTGTTCATCAAGAAGGATAGACCTACCAAATTCCTGTTCGCGACGGATATTCACGGTTCGGAGAAGTGCTGGCAGAAGCTGGTCAACTCGGGTGCATTCTTCGAAGTAGATACCATCATACTGGGCGGCGATATGACCGGCAAGGGCGTCCAGGCCATCGCGGAGATCAAGCCCGGAAAATGGCAGACCAATTTCCTGGGCGAAACGGTCGACGTCAGTGGGGAGGACGACCTGCTCAGGCTGGAGCAGCGCGTCCGCTCGGCCGGTTTCTATCCGAGGCGAATGTCGCTTGAGGCTTTTGCCGAGTTTGCCGCCTCTGCTGAGGTGCAGGATCGGGTCTTCCAGGAATCGATGGAGAAGACCATAGAGGGGTGGCTGGAGTTTGCGGAGAGAAAGTTGAAGGGCACGGGCAGGCGGATCATCGTCACGGCTGGCAACGACGACCCACTTTTCATCAATGAGTTATTCACCGGCCGTTCCGTCGTGGTCATGGCGGAGCGCCAGGTGCTGCAGTTCGATGACCACCACGAGATGATCAATGAGGGTTTCTCGAATCCCACTCCCTGGCATACCCATCGGGAGATGGACGAGGAGAGCCTGTATAAGGTCATCGAGGCTCAGGCTGAGCAGGTGAAGGACATGAAGAATGCCATTTTCAATTTGCATGTCCCTCCCTATAATTCCAAGCTCGATGACGCGCCGTTGCTTGACAAGAACCTAGTCCCGATTGATGGGGGACGGACCTACGGGCCGGTCGGGAGCAAGGCAGTTCGACAGGCCATCGAAAAATACCAACCGCTGCTTGGCTTGCACGGGCATGTGCATGAAGCCAAAGGGGCGGCCAATATCGGGCGTACCCTGTGCTTGAACCCGGGCAGCACATATACGGAAGGTGTGCTGTCCGGTTACCTGGTGACGCTCGACAAGAACAGCGTCCGCGGCTTCCAGCCCATTCAGGGCTAGCTTGCCTGCGCCAGGCTTATTGCCAGACATACAACAAAACGGGGGCTCCAATATGGATCATCAGGATTTCCTGGAAAATGCTCGGCGGATCGTGGAAGAAGCAGAGCAGCGGGGTGTGCTGTTGCGCCTCTTGGGCGCCGTGGCCTTTTATGTGCACTGCCCGAAATATGGCTCGATGCAACAGCAGGCGAATCGCCACTTTACTGATCTCGATTTCGCCGCCTACTTCAAGCACAACGATGTGATTCGAACCTTGTTGGGTGCATTAATGTTCCAGGAGGACCGTGAAGTCGCGGTCGTGTATGCCCGCCAGCGGCTGGTTTTTGACCACGTCGATCTCCCGCTCCACGTGGATGTGTTCTTCGACAAGCTCGATTTCTGCCATCCCATCCCGTGGGCGGGACGCCTGGAAAAAGACGCGCCCACGATTCCCCTTGCCGAGCTGTTGTTGGAGAAGATGCAGATTGTCAAGCTAAACGAAAAAGATGTGATCGACACCCTGATGCTGCTCCGCGAGCACCCGCTCGGCCATGATGACGCGGATACGATCAACTCGGCGCGGATTGCAGGCCTGTGCGGCAAAGACTGGGGTCTGTGGCGCACCACCACGATGAACCTCGGAAAAGTGTCCGACCTTGCCGCAGGCTACTCGTGGCTGGACAAAGACGATTGCGACGTGATCCGGCGGCGCATCAAGGAGCTGTTGAGCGTCGTCAACGAGGCACCGAAGACGCCGGCTTGGAAGATGCGCAACTCCGTTGGCGACCGGGTCAAATGGTACAAAGAGGTGCATGAGATCAGCCAGTAGCCGGCCCGAAAGGTTTTCTCGGAGAAAGGGAAACAGAACATGTTGCTTGCAGATGCGGAAAAGGCAGTAGCCGGAGCGCGCACAAAGGCCACAGAGATCGGCGTAGCCATGGCAATCGCGGTTGTTAACGAGAGCGGCGTCTTAATCGACTTCATCCGCATGGACGATTCCG
>JBGPAT010000032.1:0-14812 GCA_041480885.1 Anaerolineae bacterium | reverse complement strand
GGTAGATGCCGACCTGCGACGGCCGCAGGTGCATCGCAGATTCGGGCTGCAGAACCGGCTCGGGTTGAGCGATCTCTTCGTGCGGCCGTTCGACACCATCACCGGCGTCGTCCACGGCATCAATCCGCCCAACCTGGCGGTGATCACTTCGGGAGGACTGCCGCCCAACCCGGCTGAACTGCTAACGTCAAAGATGATGGGCAAGATCATGGATTGGCTAAACCAGGACTTTGACGTGATCGTGATCGACACCCCGCCGCTGCTGAGTGTGACAGACGCGGCGGCGCTGGCGCCGGCCATGGACGGTGTAATCCTGGTGGCCAAGCCGGGGATCACCAAGCTGCACGAACTCAAGCAATCGGTCGAACAACTTCGGGCAGTAGAGGCGCGGGTTCTGGGCGTTGTATTAAACGAGGTGAAGCCATCGAGCCGCAAGTACGGGTACTACTACAACCGGTTCTACCCCAAGTATTCGCATTACTATGAAGGAGGCGAGCGCGGAGGGCGCCAAGATGCGGGAGGCGGCAAGAAGCGTCGCAAAGTGGTGCAGTCGGAACCCGATGCCTCTACGGAGCTGCCGAGCGTGAAGGCAAAGAATGCATGATCGTGTCTGAGACTGAGGACTCGGCACTGTCACCGACCATCTACTTGCCCATTGCGTGGTCTTTCGCTCAACCGGCGCGAGCTATGGACGAATCGCGAGCTGCTCTTTTTCCTCACGTGGTGAGATATCAAGGTGCGTGTCGCGCAGGCGGCCTAGGGTGCGGCTTGGGCAATGCTGGAGCCGATGCTGACCACGGTCGTCTTTAGCGTGATCTTTGGACAACTTGCAGACTGCCTTCAGATGGATTTCTCTTTACCGTCCTTGACTTCGCCGCACTGCTGCCACGGCAGTTGTTTGCGGGTTCGCCTTAGCAGTCCGGTACCAGCCTCGCAACCACCAGCAACGTGACCACCAGAGTGTATTTTCCGCGGCTGGTATCCCCATATCGGCGGTGGCTGCCGGCACGGCGGACTCTGGAATCTCGTTTGTTGTGTTGTTGGGGTGACGATCTGATTTAGGATCGCGCCAAAATGGGAGATCCTGGCGATACCGTTCCTAGTTCTCCTGGCGCTGCTGCCAGAGCTGGCACCAGCCATGGACGGCGGGGTCGTGGCGGCTAAACCGGGCGTGACCCAACTTGGCGTGCTCAAGGATGCGCTGGCACGGGCGGCGGGCGGTAGCGGCGCGGGTTCTGGGCGCTATGCTGAGCGACGCGAGCACGTCTAGCCGCACGTGCGGGTACTAGTACTACCAGTACTACTCGACGGACTCGCGCTAGTACGAGGGGCCCGGCACCACGCCCGGGAAAAAGCGCAGGCGCGAGCCGGTAGTTCAGTTAGAGCCAGAAACGAAGACGGGATTGCCGCCCCTGAAAATCAAGAATTCCCGACGCGGCTAGGGGGAAGATGTGGCCTTCAACTGCGCGTCGATGTTGTGCCCGGATCACGCGGGAGAAAGGACTTGGTATGAATCAGGCGAGCTCCGTTGAAGATGGTGTTGAGCACATTTTCTGGCAAGATCAGCCCCTGGCTTACATCATCCGCGCGAGCATGGTGCCAGACAAGACCACTTTTCTTACGCCACCTGAGTTCAAGCAACAGGTCGGATTTGTAGTATACGGAAAAGGCGGAGAGGTGCCCCGTCACATTCACTTGAATCTGGAGCGCAACCTGGTGGGGACTTCCGAAGTGCTTGTTGTTCGGCAGGGCCATTGTGAGATGGATATCTACAACGCCGAACGAGAATTGGTGACGACTCGGGAGTTGCATGCCGGTGATGTCATCCTGTTGCTGGGAGGCGGGCATGGCTTCCGAATGTTGGAAGACACAGTTCTCCTTGAAATAAAACAGGGACCATTCTTGCCAGCTAAGGAAAAGGAGCGATTCTAGAGTGCATGGTGCAGACCAGCGTCTGCTGGACGAGCGTGGGCTCGAGTGAGTGACGGAATGCGGTCGGACTGGCCGGCAACTCGTCAGTCGGCGTTTTGTCGAGGGATTCGGACTCGTGATATTTGAGGTATGTGGAGAAGCAAGTCAGGCTGCGGGAATCACCTGCAATGCCTTACTGGAGCTCGGCGCAAAGCAGGGTTAGCGCGCGGAAGGCCTCCTCGCTCGCGGAAACACACAACTGCTTGATCCCGCCAAATTGGCCGTATTGCGCAATGTTCTTTGTTGCCCTTCCAGCCGTCGTGATCAATAATCGAGACTTGTGGATCTAATAGGAACGACGACGCCGAGCACTGACGTGCTGGCCAACGAATCAAAGTCGCTGGGCCCTCTGACGGTCTGCTTGGTTCTCAAAGAGCGAGGTTGGATCCTCGAAAAATTGGCGGCGCGCCTAGCCGAAGCCCTGCCTGAATGGAATGTGAGAGCGCAGATTTCCTATGTTCCATCTTCCCTGGCGGACATCAATCACTGGATGCTCTACTTTGATGTGGAGGGAGGGTGGTACGGCAAGAACACTCTGGCGATCACTCATGTGGATCGCCCTGCCAAATTGCATGTGCTGAAACGGCGCATGAAGAAGGACGCCGTGGGTATTTGCATGTCGCGAATGACGTTAGAGGAGTTGGTGAGACGTGGGATTCAGAGGGATAAGCTGTGCTTCATTACTCCCCCTCATGACGGACGGATGAGGCCGCGCCGAATTGTTATCGGGATCACAAGTCGAGTAAGGCCGGATGGCGCGAAGAACGAGCAGCTGCTGATCAAACTCGCCGCAACAATGAGGCTGGATGCCTTCCACTTTGAGATCATTGGCGGAGGTTGGGACAAAGTCCTGCCTCCCCTGGAGGCCGCAGGCGCGACTTTCAGGTACTTTGCCGGCACGGATAATGGCCTGGAGGATTACAACATCAATTTAGAGCGTGTCCCAACATTCGATTACTACCTATATCTGGGTTTCAATGACGCCTCGCTGGGTTATTTGGATGCCCTGGCGGCTGGCGTGCCCACTATTGTGACGCCACAGGATTTTCACCTGGATGTGAACGGAGGTATGACATTCCCTTTTTCGAATTTGGCTCAATTGCGCGGCATTTTCGAGAAGGTAGCGCGGGAGCGTCAATCCCGGGTGGACAGTGTATCGGCCTTCACATGGAATGAGTACGCGCGCAAGCACGCGCTCGCCTGGCGCATGCTGGCGGCGGAACGCCACTCGGGAATCAACGCCGTGCTGCATGCCCAAGAGTCGTTCACCACGCCATTGCCAGTACTCTCCCTTCGAGAATCTTTGGCGGCTAGTTTCCGATTCTACACGCGAGGCAATCTTGCGTCTTTCTGGGCTGACTTCCTATTGCTGTGGGAATTCTACACAGGCAGAAAGTTTTGGGAAACGTCCCTGTACTCCTGTGCAAGAAGCGTGAAGCGCCTTGTTATCAGAAGGTGAGACGAGTCGCCTTTGGTAGGCAATGTTGCTCCGGGTAACGCGCCCACGGCCTCTGGCGGTTTAAGGCGGTTGCTTGGACCTGCCATCACAATCACGTTACTGACTCTAGCTAGTCAGGGATTGGGCTTTGTGACACAAATGGTGGTCGCGGCCTCTTTTGGTGCGCGAGCCGATATGGACGCTTTCCTGGCTGCCAATACCCTCCCTCAGTATGTTACTGCGGTGATATTGACACCCATAAGTGTTGCTTTCATTCCGGTATTTACGGACTATCTGGCTTCAGGCAGGGAGGCTGAAGCTTGGCGGGTAGCCAGTAGCGTCATTTCTTTATGCCTCCTGGTACTGGGGGGAGTTGCGGCAATTGGCATGTTACTTTCCCGCGTCTTGTTGCGCCTGGCGACACCAGGTTTGTCTCCCGCCTCACTGGAATTGGCCGGCGTGGTGGCACTCATCACGTGGCCGACAGTTGTCGCGGCAGGCCTTGCCGGCCTTCTGGCAAGCATCTATCAAGCGCACGGAAGGTTTGGCTGGCCAGCGGCAACGCCGGTGTTTAGCTCGCTGGCGTACCTCGGCCTAGTTCTGCTCCTGGCGCGCCCGTTGGGCGTTGTTGGCTTGGCAATAGCCGCAAGCACGTATATCTTCGTACAATCGCTCTTGCTCCTGCCCATATTGTTCGGCCGTGCGCAGTATCATCTTGCGCTCAATTTGGATCATTCTGGCGTTCGCCAAGTGCTGAGTCTTATGTGGCCGCTGATACTCTCGGGCTTGCTCATCCGCGGCACCCCAATCATTGATAGATATCTTGCATCAAGGTTGGAAGTAGGCACGATTTCTCATCTTGGGTATGCAACCAAAGTGCTGGGAGTTCTAGCTTCGCTGATTTCGATGGGGCTCACTACCGTCCTTTTCCCCCGGATGGCATTGAACATTGTGGAAGGTGGTTTGCAGATCATGCGGCACACTGTGTCGCAGGGACTGAGGTTCATGTGGCTGATTATTGCGCCGGTTATTTGTTTGGGGAGCGTGCTGGCTGTTCCTGCAGTCACGCTCATGTTTCAAAGGGGTCATTTCGGAACTGGCGATACGGTGGCCGTGGCTGGCTTGCTGCGAATTTATTTGCTGGCATTGGCTGGGATGTGCTTGGGAGATATTACTGGCCGAGGCCTATATGCTCTCAAGGAAACGCGAATTGTGGCGATTCTGGGCAGCCTTGAGATGCTTGGCTACATCCTGTATGCGCCCTTTTTGACACGATTGTTGGGTGCCCCGGGGGTAGCATTGAGCTATGTGGTCTACTTTAGCCCGGGCTTGGTGTGGAGCACAATGCTCATCCGCCATAAGACTGGCCGCACCGGCGGGAGCACGATTCTGGTTTCTTTTCTCCGCGGTGGCTTGGCAGGATTATTAGGTGGCGCCGCGGCGTGGGGCGTGAGCCAGCTTATCCCCAGTGTGTGGATTCAACTTGTGCTCGGGGGAGCGTCTGGTTTACTGGTGTACGGCGCAGGCCTTTGGATTTTGAGATCGCCCGAGATCCGCCAGCTGTGGACAATATTACGGCAGATTGGCAAAGCGAGATCGCCATTCTACGCGGGCTCGGATTGATGCTTGAAGGCATAACGATCTCAGCCGAGCAGTGGCGGCGGGGGGCGCTCGCTACTTACCAGCGAGCAGTGTGTCCAAAGAACCATCTACGCCGAATGAATTAGCAGTATTCTGACGCACGGCTTGAGCCGGAATTAAGTGCAGGTGTTTCCCTGGGACATTGGAGAGCTCAAAGCTGAAAGATCGAGAAAAGTCAATTGCATTTGTCTTGAAGCGGCACCCGAACGATGTGATGGGGGGTGCCGAAATACAGGCTTGGATGATTGCTCAAGGCCTCGTGAAACGAGGCTGGGAAGTCTCTTACATCTCGGAATCGCCCCCGGGGCGGAGAGGGACCCGCCAAGAGAACGGCGTTCGGTTGTATCACCTGCCTACACCCCCGGGCGATCTCTCCTTTCTGAATTATTTTGCGTTGTGGCGCGTAATGTCCAGGATCAAAGCCAGTGTCTACTACCAACGCGTGGTCAATAGCTACACAGGGCTCACCGTTGGACTCTCAGACCGGCAAGGTGCATCGTCGGTTTGGGCAAGCAGCAGTCTGATCATCGATTGTTACCCTAATCCAACGCAAAGGGCTTGGAAGTCACGTCCACATCATCAGTGGGGCGCCATTTCTCGCTTGCCGGCATGGTTTACTGACCGAATTGTGGCGTATGGAATTCGCAACGCTGACCAGATCGTTGCCCAAACACAGGAGCAAAAAGACGCAATAATGCACGAATGGAAACGTGAAGTCATGGTCATACCAAATGCGCATCCCGTGCCCCCGCAGGTGGCTGAGAAAACAGAACCGCCAGTCATCGTTTGGCTCGGCTCAATAATGGCGAGAAAACGCCCCTTGATGTTTGTAGACTTGGCGGGAAGATGCTCCGATATGAGTGCGCGATTTGTCATGGCCGGCGCTCCCACTGAACAGGCGCTTTCGGCCGAACTGAACGAACGCGCCCGCGGCGTCCCAAATCTATCTTACCTTGGTCCAATTCCTTTTGAGGAAACGAACAACCTGTTGCAGGGTGCAACCTTGTTGGTCAATACTAGCGTCGGGGAGGGTTTTTCGAATACATTTGTTCAGGCATGGCTGCGCGGTGTTCCAGCTGTAAGCTTTGTGGATCCCGATAACGTGATTCAGAGAAATCGACTGGGAGCCTGTGTGACTACAGTTGAAGACCTGGTGCAGAGCGTGAGGCATCTTGCAGCAAACCCTGTTATTATTCGAGCCTTGGGGAAGAATTGCCGAGACTACGCAGTCCGGGCACATGGATTGAACCGCGTAATGGATCTTTATGATAGTTTGTTTACTACACTGGCAGAAAGAGCCTCGATCTAAAGCAATCGCGTCCACACATCATCGGTCGTAGGCATCCGGCGAATGGGCTGGACATGCGGCGCCATCCATGGTCCGACCCGTTCGAAACTCCGACGGGCGGTCTCCACCCTTTTCTGGAGGACACGAGAATGCGGCTTGCATACTTCCATGGCAATTATGTAGACTCCGAAGAAGCCAACGTTGTGCAGGCGGTGGATATGGCCCAGGCTTTTGGGCAGTGCGGTGCAGCCGTAACGCTGATAATGGGCGCGCCACGGGATCGATCAGTCCAACCGACGCGCCGGCTTTGGGAGCACCTGGGCCAACAACCTACATTTGAAATTGTGACATACAAGAAGATCACCGTTGCGGGGCGGCTGGAGATTCTAGGGAATTTCTTTGGTGTTCGTTCCGTGCTCAGGACGTGTGAGGCCGATATGTGTTTTGTGGATGACCCATTAATCCTACGGCTTTGCCTTGATGCGGGTTTTCCGACGGTGTTTGAGGCGCATGTCGCCGAATTGCACAACAGGAACAGATGGCTGAATCTGTTCTGGAAGAAGGATGTCTTGGCAAATGTGCTACGGCCGAAATTGCTGAGATTCGTTACCATTAGCCAGGCGCTAGCCAAAATCTGGCGCATCCGCGGCGTGCCAGAGCACAAAATCGTGACGGCACCCGACGGTTTCAACCCTGGGCCTTTTGAGGCCGTAGGAAGCCAATCTGAAGCCAGGAAAAAGATCGGCTTGCCCCCCGAGCGAAAGATCGTGGTTTATTCGGGTAGGCTGCATCCAAACCGTGGCCTAGAACGGATCATTAGACTCTCAAGGAAGTTTCCCAGCGTTTTGTTTGTTGTGGTCGGGGGCCCTGAAGAAACCCGACAGCTATTCATCGATATTTCGAAGCGCGAAGATGCGAGCAATATTCTTTGGGTAGGCCAGGTTGCCCATGCAGAGGTTGCTGGCTACTTGAAGGCGGCAGACGTCCTCCTCATGCTCTGGACGTGGGATGTTCCCCACATCGGTGGGTTCTCGCCGCTAAAGATGTTTGAATACATGGCCTCCCAGAGGATTATTGTGGGTGATGGGTTCCCGACGGTCAAGGAAGTCTTGGTGGACGGTGAGACAGCTTATCTATCGGATCCGGACTCATTCGAGGAGCTCGGTATGAAACTGGCCCAGGCCCTTAGCGAGTCTTACCCTTCGGAAATCGCGATCAATGCTTATAACACGGCGACGTCGAAGTACTCATGGAACACACGCGCTCGGAAGATTCTCGAAAGCGTGGATGGTCTGGCGTGAAAATACAGCCGCGTGCTTACTCGATGCTTATGAAAGCGCCGTTTCCCAGGGTGCATCCCACGGGCAGGACACTGACGATCATCGGCCTGCTGATGGCGGCAATTCTCGTGGGATTGCCCGCTACACAAGAGTGGTATTACCTTCTGATTCTGGCACTCGTCTTGATTCTTGTGTTGGGAGTAGCTCTTTCGCAGCCGAGAACTCTAGTAGCCTTTTTCTATGTGTCCGTCTTTGTGCCCACTGGGTACCTTTCACGGTATTTTGGTGCTTTGCCCGCGATCATTCTGTGGCTGCCGCATCTTTTCTTGTTTGTTGCCATGCTTTGGCTGTTAGTTGCCCGGCCGAAGCTCGCAGCAAGCGCCGCACCATGGCCCGTTTCTCTGATGTACGTGGGTTTGGCCTGGATGGCCATGACACTTCTGTCGCTAATTGCCAACGGAAGTAGCCCGATTGCTGCTGTCCTGTCGCTGCGAGGCTTCTTCCTGATTTATGGGAGCGTGTTGCTCCATCGTCTGCAATTCACGTCTGAGGACCAGGAGAAGTTGATCAGAAGTCTGGTGTGGGCAGGCCTGGTCATGGTGCCGGTTTCGATTTTCCAGAGGTTTGTTCTTGTCGAGGCATTGCGCCTGAATTCGGGCGATCTGGTCGCAGGTTTGTTTACGGTGGATACAGATTTGCTTTTCTTCCAGTCATTCTGCATTATGGCGGTGGCCAGTTGGTGGCTTGGTGGCCATCGTCTATTGCCGATATCCCCCCCGCTTGCGATCGTGTTATTGTTCATCCCCCTTGCTATTGGAAACTCAAAGGCAGCGCCGATCTATTTCTTTTTTGTGGCAGGCTTCTTGTTCTGGCAGTTCCGCAGGCAGATTTCCGCACGAATGCTCGGCGCGCTGCTTGTAGTTACCATCTTAGGAGTCGTGGGGACGCTTGCATTCGACCGGATTTTCCAAATGAGTTATGGTGTTTCTTATTCGGTTGTTGCGAGGTACTACAACGTCAGAGGGGCCCTATCCTATCTAATGGACAGGGGAACGACAGGCAGTGGACTGCAGCGCGGCGCGGCCGTGCTGTTCAACTACGATTTGATCAAGAAAGAACCGCTTAGCCTGTTGCTGGGTTTGGGTCCGGGCTCACTCTCAGACAGCAGGGTACCCGGTGGCACGGGGTACGTCTTTGCTATGTATCCTCTCCTGCATCTGAATAACAATTCACTGGCTACTGTCTTGGGTGAGCAGGGCCTGGTGGGCGCTTGCTTGTTGGGAGGGTTGTTGTGCAGTCTGTTTTTTCTCAATGACAGCAAGGAATCTTCGCGGTTGATCAACCTGCGCAGAAGCACCGTGGTTTTGTTTGCAGGTATGCTGATATACGCGTCCGTGCTTCTCTCACCATTAGTTGGCTTGGTATTTGGGGCGCTGTGCATACAGTCAAGGCGGCCTGGCGGAGAGGGGCGGTGAAGCGCCTACCGCTAGGCAGTTGACAAGAGTGCGTGCGACTAGGAACACAGGGGCGGACTTATCAGGGCAAGAGAGATGCTTCTTCGAGCTCTGGTTGTGGGCCCCATGTCAGGATTGCGTCTATATCGATTGGGAACGCGAATTATCATGGGCAGCCTGGAGAGGTTGTTCTCTGCGAAGCTCGGTCAGCTAGAGAATCTGCCCGCTGATTGTTCCAGAGCAAATGCCTATTCTGTCACTCTGTTTAGTTGATGCCAAGTACCCGAAATTGGGTTGCTCGTTCGTGCAAAGATCTTCCGTAGCGTCCTCCGCAGCAGTGCTTTATCCCTCATCAATTATCGGGGGTCTGCCACGGCGAACCGGAATTCATAGGACACGCTTCTTCGATGTTATTCTCGCTTACTCTTGACACTGAGGCTGATAACCAATGGGATCACGGCCGGCCGATCAGCACCGAGAACATAAGGTATTTGCCGGCTTTCCAGACCCTTTGTGAAACCTATGATGTCATCCCTACCTATTTGATTACATCTGAGATTGCCTCTGACGCACAGGCCGTTGAATTGTTAGCTCCTCTTGCGGACGCAAAAAGAGCCGAAGTGGGGGCACATCTTCATCCCTGGACTACGCCACCCTATGCGCATCAAAAAGGTCTAACTTTCAACGATGAGGTTCATGCTTTCCCTTCAGAATTGCCCGAATATCTCCTAAGGGCAAAGTTGACAAATATCACCGACCAGATAGAGAAATCTATAGGTAGACGGCCTACATCTTTTCGGGCTGGCCGTTTTGGCTTTGACCAAAGGTGTGCCGCAATCTTGTCCGAATTGGGATACTTGGTTGATTCATCGGTGACTCCCTTGGTCTCCTGGCGCAACACGGCGGGGTATTCGAAGACAGGCGGCCCAGATTTCGCAGGAATGCCTGTTGATCCATTCATGATTCAAGTACGAGGTCAAAAACCCTTGCTGGAGATTCCTGTGACAATCGTGATGACGGATGGCCTTTTGAGAGAATTCCCCCGGTGGTTACCGGCTTATCAGTGGCTTCAGAAGAGGCTGAGTGGTCGGCGCCTTGGCTTAAGGTTCATGCCTCCCCAGCCTCTATGGCTAAGACCCGTGCCAAGCATCACCTCAAGAGATTTGTGCAGAGTCTGGTCGGCTGCCCAGAGATTGGGCCTTCCCGTCGCGGTAATGACATTCCATTCGAGTGAATTAATGCCGGGCGCATCTCCGTATTGGTCGAATAACAAGGATGTCTCTCAACTCCTATTAATGCTGGAAAAGTTCTTTGACTTCCTTCGGACCCAGGATGTAAGATGCTGCTCGCTTACTGCTGCAGCTCAGCTGATCTCTGCGCTTCCAGGAATTCCGGAGCGAAGTCCATGAGGATCTGCTATACGCTCTTCAGCGCATCGTTGGGCAGGGCTCGTTCTTGGAATCCTGACCGGTTGGAAAAGATCCTGAACGAATAACCAACAGGCCCGAAAAACCATGACGCAGCGATCTGGTCTTTGCCCGCCTTGGTGCTCTGGAGCGAGACCTTGGATATATGCGCATTGTGATCTTGACTCGATCTTCCCGCCTCCATACCCTTTGGCCACACGTACTCCTCCGCCAGTGGGGCCACCGAAGAATCTGGGCCGTGATGTGCAAGCCTCGCGCTGGAGCACCCATAATGATCACGAAACACTGTCAGAAAACATCACGGGGAGAATATCGATCTTATTTGTGTCTGCAGCGAGGTTCGACGCCGCCATTTCGATCTGACGGTTGTTTAGCCACCGAATCTTTCGGCCACCTTGCGCAGGAATATGCCTCTCACGTTGGGCGCCAGAAGTCCATGCCCCACATTGTTATCCAGCTTCATGGTCGCATTCCAAACCGCTATGTTGCTCGGGGAAAACGGGCCGCTCAAATCCGCGCTAAGGCTTGAGCTTTCGCGTCAGCAAGTGATTTCCTAGAATGCGCATTCTTCTTGCCAACTATCGCTATTTCGTTTCGTCTGGAGCAGGGCGCTATATGTTCAATGTGGCAGATGCCCTGGCCAAGCACGGGCATGAGGTTGTTCCATTTTCTATCCGGTATGGGCGAAATCAACCCACACCCTATAGCGGTTACTTCGTTGAGCCTCTGGCTGGGCGAGACGAGGTCTACTTTCGCCAGCACAGGAAGACACTCAAAGCGCTGTTGCGCACTCTATCGAGACTATTCTACGCTCCGGACGTTGCTTCCGCAGTAGCCCGCCTCGCAAGAGACACACACCCCGACGTGGCCTACGTACTAAACTACCTGCGCAAGCTGTCGCCATCATTATTGGTCGGATTGAAGCGAATAGGCGTGCCGATCGCGGCGCGGCTCTCTGATTACGTTATGCTGTGCCCGCAAGCCCACTGCCTCCGCGACGGACAACCTTGCGAGCTATGTGTGCGGGGAAATCTATTGCCTAGCATCCGCTATCACTGCATCCAGAACAGCTACGCGGCTTCCGCGCTCAATGTGATGGCCACCACGTATCACCGCGGCATGCGATTTTTTGATCTCATAGATGTGTTCGTTACGCCCACACGTTTTATGCATGATAAGATGGTGATGGCTGGCTATCCCGAAGCGCGGTTGCGTCATATTCCCACATTTGTGGATTCCTCGGTTTTTCATCCTGCTCCGGGGCTTCCCGAGGAGAATCGCATAGTGTACGCGGGTCGCCTTGTGCCGTCCAAAGGGATCCATGTTTTGGTGTCGTCGATCGCCGAATTGCGGGCGGCACGTCCTGACTTGAAACTCATAGTCAGTCTTGCGGGTAGCGGAGTGGATGAGTATGCGGAGAACCTAAAACGTACAGTCAGGTCACTGGGGCTGGACGACTCTATTCGATTTGTTGGGGAGTTGGATGTTTCCGGGCTTTCAAGTTTGTTGAGCAATGCCAAACTCTGCGTCGTGCCTTCTTTATGGTATGAGAATTTGCCGAACGCGATTCTTGAGAGTTATGCGTGTGGAGTACCGGTGCTAGCATCCAGCTTGGGTTCTGTGGTTGAATGTGTGGAGGATGGCCGAACCGGTTACCTGTTTCGGCCAGGCGATGCTCATCAACTCGCGGAGCGCTTGGCTTACTGTTTGGACCGGCCGGCCCACTTGGCCGAGATGGGGCGGAACGCTCGCAAGTTGGCACAGACCACCTATTCGATAGAAGGACATCTGGACAAGTTGGAGACTCTTTTTGATGAGTTGGTGCGCCGCAAGGTTGCGAAGAACCCATTTAGTACAGCGTTTCAATGAACCAGAAAGTCAGGGTGGGGATCATTGGCATCAAGGGCCTCCCGGCCCGGGCTGGCGCCGATCGCGTGGTAGAAGCACTCGTTCGACGATTTCCAAGTATGGGCATCACTCCGACTGTGTTCTGTGATCGCTCGACTACGGCGGCCGACTATGGTCTTGACGGAGTCAGGATCGTCCGGGTTCGGTCTCTCCCCGGCAAGTACTTCAGCGCACCGACGCGCTTCCTGGCTTCAGCGACTCGAGCGCTTCTTTCCGAGGAACTCGATCTTGTGCATTTGCACAACATTGAGGCCAGCTTTATTCTCCCGCTTCTTCGCTTGAAGTATCCCGTAGTGTCAACGGCTCATGGTTTTGCATACTGGCGTTCGAAGTGGGGACCTCTGGCGCGTCAAGTGATCAAGCTGGCAGATTGGCCTTTTGCAGCTCTTTCGTCCGTCGTCACTTCTGTATCTGAAAAAGATGCGGGTCAGATGCGCTCAAGGTTTCATAGAGACGTTGTCTTTATCCCAAATGGCGTGAGCAGTGATTTCCAGCCGGATATTGCGGCGGCCGCCCACCTGCTCTCGAGCATCGGCTTATCCGCCCACAATTACCTCATTTTTGTGGCTGGAAGAATTGAACCGACCAAAGGCGCTGATCTGATCATCGCTGCGGTGAACCGGCTTGAACGCGAGTTGCCCCTGTTGGTAGTCGGGGACCTGAACCAAGTTCCTGCCTACAAGAGTGAACTGGAGCAGATGGCTGGCCCGCGAATTCATTTCTTGGGGCCCATCCAGTCTCCTGGGGTGCTGTTTGGCCTAATGGTCGGTGCCCGCTGCCTGATATTCCCGTCTCTAGTTGAGGCAATGTCAATGGTTTTGCTGGAGGCTGCCTCATTGGGTGTTCCGATCCTGGCGAGCGACATCCAGGAGAATCGATCTGTCATGGCCGAAGACATCCAGTACTTCGAGTCTGGCAGCGTCGAGTCGCTTGTTGACCGTTTGGAATGGGTACTTGATCACCCGATTGACATGGAGCAGAAGAGCCAGAAGGCGCGCGACCGCGTGCATCGAGAATACAATTGGGATGGCATCGCCGCCAGATATGCAGAGCTGTACAGACAAATCAGCAGAAAGAGGACTTGAAACCATGAAAGTACCCTTCGTCGATCTGCGTGCCATGCACGAAGAAGTACGTCCGGAGATCGAGGCCGCGTTTAAGAACGTGTTGGACCGGTCGTCATTCATCGGCGGTTCGTATGTCGACAACTTTGAGCGCAACTTCGCGGCATACTGCGGCGTGCGGCATGCCGTTGCATGCGCCAGCGGCACGGATGCGGTGAAGCTGGCCCTGATGGCTGCAGGCGTGCGCGCGGGCGAGGCAGTCATCCTGCCTTCACACACCTTTATCGCGACGGCCGAGGCCGTGAGCCTGATCGGGGCCCATCCGATTTTTGTGGAGATCGAAGCTGATACCTATCACCTCTCGCCGACGGCGCTGGAAGCCTACCTCATTGAAAAATGCCGCGTTGGCGCAGACGGGCGTTGCGTGGATGGCAAAAGCGGGCTGCCCGTGACGGCGGTATTGCCGGTGCAGCTCTACGGGCTGGTGGCTGACATGAAGGCGATCCTGGAGTTGGCCAGGAAGTTCAACCTGTTTGTCGTCGAAGATGATGCCCAAGCCCACGGCGCCAGCTACATGCTGGCTGGAAAGAAAATGAAGGCAGGCAGCATCGGAACCACTGGAGCATTCAGCTTCTACCCGGCCAAGAACCTGGGAGCGATGGGCGAGGGCGGAGCGGTGACCACGCAGGATGAGGCGTCGGCTCAGCGCATGCGTATGTGGCGCGACCACGGCTCCCGCCAGAAATACGTGCATGACTCGCCCGATGGCTGGAACGGCCGTTTGGATGCCCTGCAGTGCGCCATTCTGGACATCAAGTTGAAGAAACTGGACGAATGGAACGGTCGGCGACGTCAGGTCGCTCAATGGTACCGGGACCGGCTGGATGGGAATGAGAAAGTCGTGCTGCCGATCGTCCCGGCGGGACGGGAGCACATCTACCACCTGTATGTGGTACGCGTTCCGGAACGCGAGCGGGTCATGCAGGAACTGGGTGGGCAAGAGATCGCCTGCGGTCTGCACTATCCGATCCCGCTGCATCTGCAGGCGGCATACGCCGATCTGGGGTACCGCAAGGGGCAGTTCCCGGTGACGGAGATGGTGGCCGATTCAATCCTTTCGCTGCCGATGTTTCCGACCATGACCGAAGAGATGGTGGATTTTGTGTGCTCTGCGCTGCAAGGGACCCTGGAAGGCAGCCGGGTAGGGGCGCGGTCAGCCTGAGCGGATGCAACGCAGCGGGCATGTGTGAGGCCTTGCAGAAAGCCTGGCAAGAAAATCCATATCACCAGGGAGAGTATTGCTCATGAGTGCACCGGAGTATTGCCGCATTGCGCCCGACG
>JBGPAT010000031.1:0-15142 GCA_041480885.1 Anaerolineae bacterium | reverse complement strand
CATATCCACGAATCACCAGGTCATGTTCACAATGGCCGGACACTGATGATCAACGCCGGAAGCGAATACGCGGAAGGGATCATGAAGGCCGCCATTATCAATCTTGAGGATGGGAAAGTGAAAGGTCACTTGCTGATTTCGGCCTGATCGAGGTGCTTATGGGCAGGTACGGTCACATTTTGGAAGATTTCTACGACGAACGGACACGCATCCTGGATGCCCTTGCGCAGGATGAGAACAAGCACGTCATCATGAGGTTGATCGGCGCGCTAGCCTTTCGGACCCACTGTCCCAAATATGGCCAAATTCAAGACAAGTTGGGCCGCAAGTTTACGGACTTTGATTTCGCCTCCTATACGCGTTTTGCGAGGGATATTCGGCGTATCCTGGTGGAACTCGGGTACGAGGAGGATAAGCAGGTCACGCAATTGTTCGGGGAGCGGCGCATGCTGTTCTACGACCCGGCGTTCAACCGGCATGCTGACGTTTTCTTCAACGTCTTGGACTTTTGCCATCCCGTCAATTTTGTGGGCCGGCTGGAGATGGAAGAGCTGACCGTGCCATTGGCGGAGCTATTGCTGGAGAAAATGCAAATAGTCGAGATCAATGAAAAAGACTTGATCGATACCCTGATGCTGCTGCGCGAACATCCCACCGGCGACACGGACAAGGAAATCATCAACACCGCCGTGATCGCCGCCGTGCTAGGGGGCGACTGGGGTTTCTGGCGGACATTTACCGGCAATCTGAAACTACTGGATGAGCACCTCGAGCACTATCAAGACCTTGGGGTGGACGATCGGCAGGTTGTGCGCACCAGAATAGGCGAGTTGCAGGATCGAATCGATGCTCAGCCTAAGAGCCTGCGCTGGAAGGCGCGTGCTCAGGTGGGCGAAAGGGTCAAATGGTACAAGGACGTGGAGGAATTGAAAAGGTAGGCTGGAAGGCGGTGCACTCATGGCTCCATGGAGTGAAAGAAACGCAAAATGAAATCCCCTGAAGACTTCGTCGTACCCTGGGTCAAGGCTGCTGAACCCTACAGCGACAGGCACATGGACATTGCCTGGGAGAACCCCCAGGTCGTCCGGATGATGTCGAATGAAAACCTGCTGGGTCCGTCCCAGCACGTTTTGGATGCGGTTCTGGTCGCGGCCCGACTTGGGAACCTCTACCCGGGCTCGGGGCCGCAGCTTCGCCAGAAGCTCGGCGAGGCTGCCGGGCTGACAGCTGAACGCGTTGTGCTGGGAGATGGCTCCACCGACGTGATCAACTTCGTGGTGCACACATTTGTGGCTCCGGGCGAAGATGTGGTGATTCCCGTTCCGACGTTTCCGATGTATGCCGCCCGCGCCCGGGTGGCCGGTGGCAACGTCATCTCGGTGCCGATGAAATCCAATTTCTATTGGGATGTGGATGCCATCGTCAACGCCGTTACGGCGACGACGAAATTGATCTTCGTCTGCTCACCCAATAATCCGACTGGCAATCAGATTGACGAAGCCGATCTCCTGCGTATCCTCGACCTGGGCATCCCGACCTTCTTTGACGAGGCCTACTATGAGCTGGAGGATCAGGTGGTCTCGCGAGCATCGCTGATCAGCAAATATCCGCACCTCTTGGTGAATCGCACCTTGTCGAAGGCCTTCGGACTTGCTGGTTTCCGACTGGGTTACTTGCTCTGTGAGCCTAACCTCGCCGGCTATTTCAATCGCGTTCGCTTTCCATGGAACGTGGGACTGGTCACGCTTGCCGCGGCTCTGGCGGGCTTCGAGGACGTGGACGACCAGCGGCGCAAGCGGGAGAACATCCTTCAGGGTCGGGCCTACCTCTACGAGGAAGTCAACCGCATGCCGGGGCTCAGGGCTTACGCTTCGGAAGGCAACTTTGTGTTGATTGATGCCAGCGTGCTCGATCAGGATTCGAACGAGATCCGCGACCGCATGGTTGAAAGAGGGATATTTATCCGCCCCATGAGCGGCCACAATATGCCAAAAGGCTTCATCCGCATCACCGTCGGGACGCCGGAGCAAAACGACCTTTTTGTCAGGACGTTTGGAGAATACGTGCAGCAGGTCCTCGGATCCTAGCTCTCGAAAATCAGGAGAGGCAGCGTGGCGAAGAAGAAATACATACTGGCTCACGACACCGGCACCGGCGGCAACAAGGCTGTCCTCTGTGATTTGAAGGGAAAGGTGCTGCATTCGGTCTACCGGGGATATGGGATTTCCTATCCGCGCCCGGAATGGGTGGAGCAGGATCCCGACGAATTGTGGCGGGTCGTGGCCGCAACCTCGCGGCAGGTCATCCGCGAGTCTGGGGTCAACCCTGCTGACATTCTGGGTGTAGGGGTTTCCGCTCAAATGTGGAATACCCTGCCGGTCGACGAGTCCGGCCGCCCCTTGACCCGGATGCTGTCGTGGCTGGACCTGCGCAGCATTAGACAAGCGGACCGGGTGACTTCCGGCGACATGCCAGCCTTCTTGTTCAAGCACACTGGCAACATACCGACGGCAAAGGACAGCATCCCGAAGATCCTATGGCTTAAAGAGGAAAGGCCGGATGTCTGGGATCGAACCGCCTACTTGCTGGATTGCAAGGAATACATCTTGTTCAAGCTGACGGGCAAGATTGCCATCGATTGGGTAGGCGCATCAGTCTACTTTCTCTTTGACCCCCGCACCAAGCAATGGTCGCGGGAGGTTTGTCAGAAACTGGGAATTCCCATCGAGAGACTGCCGCCGGCCTTTCCGTGCACCGAAGTCATTGGCGAGATTACTCCCGAGGCCGGGAAGCTGACGGGTCTGAGGTCGGGCACGCCGGTGGTCATTTGTGCCGGGGATGTGGCGGCCGCCCAGTCTGGTGCCGGAGCAAATCAAGAGGGGAAGGTTCATCTTTGCATCGGGACCGCCACGTGGATTGGCGTATCGACCTCGACCTTCCGCAACGATCCGGTCAAACCGTTTTGGGGGTTGAACCACATGGATCCGCGAAAGTACATCATAGCCGGTGAGATGGAAACAGGCGGCGGTGCGTTGATGTGGTTCCGGGATGTGTTCTGCCAGGAGGAAAGGAGACTCGCAGCGCAAGCAGGCAAGTCCAGTTATGATCTGATCAACGCGGCTGCGGCCTCCGTCCCAGCAGGCTCCGAGAAACTGATCTTTCTGCCCTGGCTCTCCGGCGAGCGCGCTCCCGTGCTGGATCACTACGCGCGCGGCGGGTTCATTGGCCTGAGCATGAGTCACAACAAAGCTCACTTCGCGCGGGCGGTGATGGAAGGTGTTGCCTATCAACTGCGCTGGATCTGTGAGGCCATGGAGCAGGTCGGCTTTCGAATTGATCGGTTCAACGCCATCGGCGGCGGCTGCAACAGCCGGGTCTGGCTGCAGATCATTAGCAACGTAACAAACCGGCCCCTGCGCGTCATGCGGAATCATCTGGAGGCCGGAGCAGTTGGCGCAGCGATGGCTGTGGCGGTCGGAATGGGAGTCTACCCAAGCATGGACGCCGTCGATGAACTGGTCAAAGTACGTCGGGAGATTGCGCCAGATAGGTCACACTCGAGTCGTTACGATGGCCTCTACCATGAATATCGGAGCCTCTACACGTCGCTTGAACCTCTCCACAGGCGGCTCTACGACATCCCATGAGAACCTATATCGATCACCAGAAAGTGAACGGCCGCGCCACGGCTGCGAATTTTGCCAGCGTAGGCGGGTTGCTGGTCCTGCTGTCCAGCGTGCTGATCCCGTTGTTCCTGCCGCGCTTCGGAGAAATCTCGTGGATCCTCACAATCGTCGGTGCTGGCATCGCCATGGTTGGGATCTACTTGGCCAACCGCTGGGTTAGAAAGCCGCGTCCCGAGGAAAGTCTCGACGCCGCGCTCAGGTCATTTGACGACCACTATCAGCTCTATCACTATCCCGCTTTGCCGTGCGAGCATGTTCTCCTGACGCCGGCTGGTGTGATCGCGTTGCAGGTCTTCAATCTGGCAGGTATTTTCTCGTATCGCAATGGCCGTTGGAAGGAGGCGCTGACCATTGGACGCGCCCTCCGCTACATCGTGGAGCCGCGCGTCGAAGACCCGGTGGTTTTCTCCCAGCAAGTCATTGAGGAGCTGGGTGATCGCTTCCGCAAGGTCCCGCTCAGCGAGCTGCCCGTGCCCATCAAAGCACTAACCGTCTTCACCCATAAGGACGCGGTTCTCGAAATTGTTGGGTCGGCCATTCCGGCCTGCAAACTTGTGAAACTCCGCAACCAGGCAAAGATAGGCGACGGCAGACTGGCTCCTGAGACGTACGAAAGATTGAGCGCTTTCCTCCAGCGAAGTACCCTGGGCTAGAGGCGGGTACAGGACCGCTGGATCGAGCGAAACGGACCGTGCCTGGAGTGTCGCGCCAACAATCAGCTTCTCGCCGACCAGAGAATTCTCGCAATCGACCGCTTGCACAAGTACCTCATGGAGGCGCCATGCTGTACGCCCAAACCCATCTCGGCCCTGTGTGCCACGCCGACCACGGCAGCTTAAGCGGGTCTCCCGTGCCTTGAGTCGAACCGGACCAGGCGGTCCGATCGATTGACAGAGCAACAGGCCGCTCCATTTCGGAACGGCCTGCTGTCATCGTGGCGGGCGCCTCGGCGATCTCCACGTGCCCACCGGCGACCCGCGAATCCACATCTCCGCAATCTTCAGGGCAATCGGATTGTTATCTGCGCGGGCGTGCCGTTACGAAGCCATTTCACCCCAAGAGAATCGGAGTCGCCTTTCCTGCGGCGGGTGCAACCCGGGTGCAACAGCCGCATCACGCTATAGAAACTATGGACTCTGTGAACAGATTTACCCCTAGAAATGGAACCAGGTAGACGCTATGACACCATGTAGACACTATAGACGGCTGGGTCACTGACTCTTAATCAGTGAGTTCAGGGTTCAAGTCCGTGGTCGGTCACCTAAATACCGGGGTTTGATGCTTCAAAACCCCTACATATGATGGCAAGAGAGCCCTCGCGATGACGAGGGCTCTGTCTTCGACAGATACCTCACAGGCACCCGGATCTAATCCACCCTCATCGCGCAACGATTCTCATTTGCAGCCCTTAGAGGGAACTAGACTCAATGGACGACTCTGTGTTATCCCCTGATACTCATCGATTGTCCCATCATAGGATAGCTTGTTCAGAGACGGCATCAAAGGCGTGCAGTTTTTCCATGTTGAAAGCCACCTCCGCGGCATTCCCCACGCGTAGCCGCGAGCGCGGATCGACGCGGGCCACAAAGGTGTTCTTCCCAGCCAGCAGATACAGCAGGATTTCGTTGCCCATCAATTCTGTCACATCGACCTTGGCAGAGACCTTCGCGGTGGGGATGTTGGGTGGAACGAATTCGAGATCGTGGATGTCCTCGGGCCTGATTCCAAGAATCACCCGCTTTCCCAGATACGCTTCCAGGCTTCGAGCGCGCTCCGACGGGATTGGAACCCTAAACTCTCCCGCATCGGCTATGAGCCCGCCGTCTCGGCCTATGGTTGCGGAGAAGAAATTCATGGCGGGCGAGCCAATAAATCCCGCAACGAAGAGGTTGATCGGATGATTGTACAGATTCTGTGGCGTATCCATCTGCTGCAACTTGCCTCGGTTGATGACGGCGATGCGCGAGGCCATGGTCATGGCCTCCATTTGGTCGTGCGTCACATAGATAAATGTTGTTTGCAGCTGCTGGTGGATCTTGCTGATTTCTGCGCGCATTTGAACGCGAAGCTTTGCATCAAGGTTGGACAAGGGTTCATCGAACAGGAAAACCTTTGGCTCCCGCACGATCGCGCGCCCCACGGCAACGCGCTGGCGCTGACCCCCGGAGAGCTGGCGCGGTTTACGAGCCAGTAAGTCGGTAATGCCGAGCGTGTTGGCGGCTTTCTCCACCCGTCGTTTTATCTCGTCCCGGGGCACATGGCGGAGCTTCAGCCCGAAGGCCATGTTATCGAACACCGAGAGGTGCGGGTACAGCGCGTATGACTGAAAGACCATCGCTATGTCACGGTCCTTGGGTGCAACGTCATTGACGACGCGTTCCTCGATCATGATGCGGCCCTCGCTGATCTCCTCCAGCCCGGCAAGACAGCGCAGAGCCGTGGTTTTGCCGCAACCGGATGGGCCCACCAGCACAAGGAATTCTTTGTCATCGACTTTGATATCGAGGTCGTCGATCGCGATCATCTCCCCAAACCGCTTTGTCACATGCTCGTACGTAACGCTTGCCATTTGTGTCGCCTCCTGACGTTGGAATATGGTGCCTTGAATATACAAGGGTTGAGATGCACAGCCTCCGTGGCGAAGTGGGAGACTTGGCAGCCGTCCCTATCCACAGGCTTGCCGGTACTCTGCTAACACACAGTCGATCTTTTCCGCTATCACCTGCTTGGCATTGAGATTTCGTCCCGGTACGAACTGGCTTGTCAGCGAAAACGGCAACGATCTGTCCCCAAGATTCGACATCAATCTCTTCAACGCGGCCTGCACCTTGGGGAGCGCCCAGTAGTATCGGGCTCTGTCGCTCAGACTGTATTTCCGCTTGAACGCCCGTTCGGCGGGCGACCCATGGTAGTACGCATGCCAGTTTTCGGGATGCTGCACCATGGCATCATCCAGCACCCGTACGACATTAGAGCACTCATCCTCTGGAATCAGCTCGTTTTCAATCGTCTCCAGAGCGAAGACGGCCTCGCGAAACTTGAAGGTCAGGGCAGGCCCAACTTTCAGAATTGCGAAATGGTCATGCACGAGGTTCCTCAATGCCTCGGCCGTTTGGTAGTCCGTTGAATGTGCTTCATAGATCATGGACTGACCTTCAATGAAGAGAGACAACTCCGTTGCGGCCTGAGAATCGTATGGGATGACAAAATCGTCGCCAAACTCCACTCCTGGCTGAACTACCAACGCCAGAGTGCGCTCCCACGCCGACGACAACCCCGCTTTGATGAAGGCTTCATGGGTGGCCTCCATGGTCTGCCGGGCGTTTTCAACGTCTGTCACCCGAACAGATTCTGCGTGTCCGCGGGCGCCTCCCGCAACAGGCACCTCCGTGCCGATTACATACCGTGGCGCGGGGCCATCCGGCGTGCGCGCCTGTTCTGCGATCTTTGCCAGCTGGGCAACGCGGCTCGCCGAGACCGCCAAGTCCGGCACTTCTCCTGGATCGTCGGCCAGCCGCATGCTGCAATCCAGATGGATTTTGACGAAACCCGCGCGGACATAGGCTTGCACCATCTCGGCTGACTTCTGCATGGCGGATTTCGTAGGTTCACCCTGCCAGGCGTTTGGTCCAAGGTGATCGCCGCCCAGAATGAGATTCTCCAGTGGAAAGTGCCCCTCCTCCGCAATCCCCCGCACATAATCCAGGAAGGACTGGGGGGTCATGCCTGTGTACCCCCCGAATTGATTGACTTGATTGCAGGTAGCCTCGACCAGGACCCTGGATGTCTTAAATACCTGCATGGTTCGCCGCAGCACATATGGATGCGCCGAGCAAATTGACGCAACACCTATTGCCTCTCCGGATTTCTGCCCCGCCAGGATCTCATCCAGAAACATGCTTTATGGCCTCTTCCAGCGTCGGCTGCCCATTGGTACCCCCGGCTTGCTGCGTGGAGAGTGCTCCGCACGCACAAGCCAGCTGCATCGATTTCTCAAAACTCCACGCTGCGAGATACCCGTACAAGAAGCCTGCGTCGAACGAATCCCCTGCTCCGATCGCATCCACAACCTTCACGGCAATCGATTTTGCCCGGGCCATTCGATCCTGGTAGACTCCCTGCGCACCCGCTGCACCCATCTTGACGACGACCGCTTCAGACTTGGCACGCAGCTTACTCAGTGCCGCATCAACATCCAATGATTCTGTCAGGGACAGAGCCTCCGCCTCGTTCGGTAGAAACACACTCGTCACCGCAAGCAACTCGTCAAAGCCTTCCCACGTCCCCGAGGGATCATAGTTCGGATCCAGGGAGGTCGTCAGTTCCAGCGCACGCGCTCGCTGGAACAGAGCGGGCACGTCGGCTTGAAGCGAAGTCTGTAGGAAATAGGACGCCACATGTAGATGTCGTGCCTGGCGCAGCAGAGCGTCAGGGACGTCTTCTGCGCGCAGGGCCCCGATCAGCCCCGGGAAAGTCAGGATCGCTCTGTCAGCCTGCCGGTTCAGGATCACGCTCAGCCCGGTTTCTCCCTCCTTGCGAACTATCACCTGGCCTACATCCACATTGCGAAGCCGCAACTCCGAGAGCATGAAGCGACCGAAGAGGTCGTCACCGCACGCGCCGATGATGGCAACCTTCAAGCCGAGCCGCGCGGCACCACACGCGAAAATGGCAGAAGACGAACCAACGACCAGATGGGCCGAATCCACAAGTTGCTCAACCTGTCCGAATTCGGGCGTCACATCGCCCGTGAGGATCAGGTCCGGGTTGATCTCTCCCGCCACGAGAATATCGAACATCTACACCTTGTGAACCTTGAACTGCGGCAAATGCTCCTTGTGTTGCGCCAAGAGTTCGTTGGTCATCTGGCGAATCTCGGCAAGTGAAAGCACCGCCGCGGTCAGCGGATCATGACAGATGGCCCGATAGATGCCAACTGGATCCCCTGCGGCTGAAGCGCTGATCGCCATTTCCTCAATCCCACTGGAGAGCCGCGTGAGCAACGCGCATTCGGGCGGCAGCGCACCCACATGGATCGGATGAAAGCCCGCCTTGTCCACAAGCACCGGGACTTCGACGCAGGCACCCTCAGGCAGATTGGTGATCAGGCTCGTGTTGGGCACGTTCCCATTGAACTTGAACATCTCTCCGCCCTTGAGGGCATTGATGATGGAGGCCGCGTACTCGTCGCCGCGTTTCAAGTCCTCCTCGGAAAGCGGCTCAGCCAGCCGCCTTTCGAAGATCACCTTCCAAGTTGCCTCGCTGGTCTGATACTGTTTCAAGATGTAGGCATGCTCGCCGGGATTCCAGCCGGTGCCATGCGTGCAGTATGCTTCGATCAGCTCACGACGCTTGCGAAACCACCAGTTGTACTCGGAGTTGTGCCCGCTCGACTCGGTGACGTACTTCCCGAGCGCAAGATAGATCTCGTTTCGAACGATCTCCTCGTTGTAGATTTGCTTGCGCTCTGTGATGGCCTTGTGGAGTAGGGGATAGGCGTCCTTGCCCTTCCACTTGAATTCGAGATACCAGGCCTGATGATTGATGCCAGCACACAGGTAATCAATCTCACGGAAGGGCGCGCCGATCCATTCGGCGAGCATCATGGCTGTTCCCTGAACGGAATGGCAGAGTCCCGTCACCGGGATGAACGTTTGCCGCTGCAGGGCGCCGCATAGCATAGCCATGGGGTTCGTGTAGTTAAGCAGCACTGCCTCGGGGCAGTATTTCTCCATGTCGTGGACAATGTCCAGCATCGGATTGATGGTTCGCAGAAAACGGAAAATGCCGCTCGGGCCGCGCGTGTCGCCGACGTTGATGTCCACGCCGTATTTCTTGGGGATCTCAATATCGTGTCGCCAGACGTCTGTGCTGCCGGCAAGGATCGTGGTCACAACGATGTCTGCGCCCTTCACGGCTTCAGACCGATCCAGCGTGGCGATTACCTTGGCAGGGCGCTTGCTGGCTGCGATCCGTTTTTCCACAGAGCGCCGGGCCCACTCCAGTCGCTCTGGGTGAATATCCATCAATGCGAAGGTTGCGTTTTCCAGCAGCGGAAACGTGAGAATATCGCGCACCAGGTCGGACGTGAATTCCAGGCTTCCAGCTCCGATAAAGGCGATCTTGGTCATATGGGTCTCCTGCGCGGCAATGACTGGTGGAAGGCGCTGCCATGCACTCGGGCCTACCTCTTGATCCCGCTCAGCGCGATGCCTTCGACAAACAGCTTCTGGGCAAAGAAGAACACGATGATGAGCGGCAGGATGCTGATCAATGCACCGGCCATCAACACCGTAAACCGCCCGCCCAAGGTGAGTTGTGTCTGAAAGAAAGCCAGCCCGACGGTAAGCGTCGTGTTGGGGACATTCGGCATATAAACCAGGGGACGCAGCAGGTCATTCCAGGCGCCCTGAAATGAGAAGATGGCAAGTGCGGCCAGCGCCGGCTTGCCAAGCGGCAGGTAGATGCGCCAGAATATCTCCCACAGGGAGGCGCCGTCCACGCGAGCAGCATCCACCAGTTCGCGCGGCAAAGTCAGGAAGTATTGGCGCAACAGAAATGTCCCGAAGGCCCCTCCCCAGAAGGCAGGCAGCCAGAGAGGCACGCTGGTTCCCACCAGGTGCAGCCACTTGAAAATGATGAAGTTGGGGATCAGTGTGACCTGCTCCGGCACCATCAGGGTGACCAGCAGGAGAGTGAAGAGCATGCTCCGACCGCGGAATTTGACTACGGCAAAGCAGAAGGCGGCCATGGCGCAGGTGAGCGATTGGCCAATTACAGTCAGGATCGCGATGACGCTGCTGATCAGGAACAGCCGCGGGAAATTCAGGTCGAATGAGAATAGATGGCGGAAGTTATCCAGCGTGGCTGGATTGGGGATGAGGGTATGGGTGAACTGGTTGGCTGGAAGCTTGAAGGCGGTCGCCACCATCCACAGAAATGGTCCGACCATTATCCCGGCTCCCGCAATCAGGAGAGCGTAGGTAACAATATCAAGGAGAAGCTTCTGGGTCGTCTTACGCATCCCATGCTCCTATTCGTACACGACGTAGCGCCGCTCGAGCCAGAAGTAAAAGGCCATCAGGGTCATCACCAGTACGGCCAGTTCGATGGCCTGGGCGCTGGCACCGCCATAGTTGAAGAAATTCCACGCATTGCGGTAGATTGAAAAGACAACCACGGGGATGGAGCTATCACCCCCTGCCTGACGGGTCATCATATAGATGTAGTCGTAGGCCTGGAACGCATTGATCGTGGAGATCAGCGTTTGGAAGAAGATGCTGGGGCTGACCAGCGGCAGGGTGATGGAGAAGAAGCGCTGTAATTCGCTGGCTCCGTCAATGGTGGCGGCCTCATAGTATTCGCGTGGAATCGCGGTGAGCCCTGCCAGGAAGATGATCATGCCCTCGCCCACCGCGCCCCAGATATTGACCACCACCACCGCCGGCATTGCGTTCTTGGAGCACAGCCAGCAGACTGCCGGCAACCTGAGACGCGACAGGAGGTAATTCAAGATTCCGATGTCCCTGCCGTAGATCAGATTCCAAATCAGGGCGGTGGCAACCGCCGAGGTCACGGCCGGAAGAAAATAGGCGGTTCGAAAAACGGAAACGCCCCGGATCTTGCGGTTCATAAGCACGGCAACGAACAGCGAAACAATCACCACCCCGGGGACGTATAGCGCGCTGAACCTGAAGGTGTTCGTGAGCGCCTTCAAGTAGGCCGGATTCTTGAACAGGTTGATGTAGTTGGTCGCGCCGGCCCAGCTGGGAGGCGTCAGCAGATCCCAGTTCATGAAGCTGAGGCCGAGCGTGGCCAGGATGGAGCCCAGCGCGCCGAAGACCAGCCCGATTAACGTCGGCGCCAGCATGATCCATAACGCGAGCTTTTCCCGCCCCAACGGTTTTAACCCATATTCCATGCATGCCTCCTCATTCGCCCTCACTCCTTCCGGATCCGGACTGGGTGAGGGCGAAGAGGCCGTCAAAATCGCTACTTGTTCTTGGCCAGGACCGCGTCTGCACTGGCGACGATCGCATCCAGCGTCGGGTTCAATTCCGCTTCACCGTTCCACATGGGGGTCAGGGCGTCACCGATTGTGGAGGACCATTCATCGTAGCCCTTGAAAACCGGTTTCATGTGGGCAAAGGCGAGCGAGTCAATAAACATCTGGTGGTTGATCGGCGTGCTTTGCTTCAGGAAGGCATCACTCTCCGCGACAGATTTCAATACCGGACAGGCAAAGCCCATTTCAGCCAGGCGGGTTTGGCCGGCAACGCTTTCCACGAACTTGATAAAGGCAAAGGCCTCCTCGGGGTGCTTGGAATCTTTGCCCACCACGAATCCTGCGCTGTTGACACTGGTGGCTTGTCCAGCCGGGCCCTTCGGCATCAAGGCCGCGTCCCACTTGAAAGGCGCCTCTGAATAGCTCGGGACCGCCCAGTGCCCCATCGCCATCATGGCCGCGTTTCCCGACAGGAACAGGTCCCCGCCGTACTGCGTCGCTGTGTTCGGATCAGGAATGGACTTGTCAATGAACATCATGTCGTGCAGGAACTGGAAAGCCTGGCGTGCTTTTGGCTCTCCGAGCAGGGTCTTGGTGTGGTCGGCGTTGATCAGGTCGCCCCCGTACGCCCAGATGATCTCGCTCATCCCCGGCTCAAAATCGTATGGATCGATCACGTAGCCAAACTGGTCGATCTTGCCATCGCCATTAGTATCCTTGGTCAGGGCTTTTGCAGTCGCCCGCAGCTCATCATAGGTCCAGTCTGGCTTGGGGTAGGGCACGCCGGCCTTATCGAACATGTCTTTGTTGTAGAAGACGACGATGGTCTGGAAATCACGCGGCAGGCCGAAATAGCCATCCGGTGTCTGATAGGCCGTCAGGGTATTTGGGAACAGGCCATCCAGCATGCCCGGATTCTTGTCGATCAGGGGCTGCAGATTGAGCAGGACGCCTCGCGACTGGTAGTCCAGGTAGAGCGGGGCATCGATGGCGAAAACGTCCGGCGGTGTGTTGGCAGCCAGCAAGGTCTTCAGCTTTGTCCAGTATGATTCCCAGTCAGAGACCTGAACATCCACATTGATGTTGGGATTGGCCGCTTCGAAGTCAGAGACAATCGCTTTCCAGACGTCCAGCTCGGCCGGGTCACCCCATTCCATGTAGGTGATCTGCACAGGCGCGCCGCCTGCAGCTGGCGGGTTCGCGGCTGGCACTTCCTTGGTTGCGGGTGGCGGTGCTTGGCCTCCCCCGCAGGCTGACAGGGCCATGCTGGCTATCACAACGAGAATCAAGAGTCTGTGTTTCATGGTTCCTTCTCCCTTCTAAATGTCTAGTTGAACAACGGCCTTGAGATTCTTCGGACGGTCAGGGTCAAGTCCTTTCGCCAATGAGCGGTAGCACGCCATCAACTGAAGTACCGGAAGATACAGGACTCCGCGCACACTTTCGGGGACACGACTCTGAAAGACGACATCGGCATCGGATTCGCCGAGCTCGAGCGTGCTGCCCGCCATTGCCCGCACGTCATTCAGGACCGCCTTTTCAAGCATGCCGTTCTTCTCAGATGCCAGGCCGATCACTACCGCCTGGGTATTCACCATGCTCATCGGTCCGTGACGAAATTCCAAGAAGTGGAATGGCTCACTGTGGGTGAGCGTCAGCTCTTTCATTTTGAGATTCACCTCACACGCGAGCCCATACCGGATTCCTGAGCCAAGGAAATAGAAACGATCGAAGTCCAGGTTTTCCCCGATCTTTCTTGCTAACGATTCGTATTCCTCCATCAACCGCACGCCTGCGCCAGGCAGGCTTTCCACCTCCTTCAGCAAATCGTCCCTTCCCGCCATCCGCGCACAAAAAGCAGTAGCGGCGACAAACATCGAAGCGAACGAACGTGTCTGCGCGACCGATACTTCCTGCCCCTTTTGGATCACAATACTGACGTTCGCCAATCGCGAGAGGACCTCGTCATAATTGCTGATGGCAACGACATCTCCGCGCTTTTCCTCTTTGAATTTCTCAGCTGCCTTGACGGTCTCGGTCGTGATCCCTGAGCGGCTGATGGCAACCAATAAGGTCCTTTGATCGACAAGAACGGTCTGAGAATTGAATAGCAGTTCTCCGCCAGGCACAGCCCGTCCCACGCGGCCGGTCAACTCCTGATACATTGCCGCCGCAGCCAGCGAGAGATAGTAGGTCGAGCCGCAGCCTGTGAAAAGGACCTGCTCGTAATCCCGAGGATTTGGCAGGGCTGAAGCGGATGTCACATCCAACGCCTGCTTCCATGCCTGCGTCTGCGACTTGATTTCGTCGTACGTGTTATAGCGTTCCATTGTTGTGCAGTTCTCCAAGGTCACACGTCTGATTTGATCTTTAGGACCTCCATCGCGTTGGCGCGATAGATCCGTTTCAACACAGCGTCAGGCAAATACATGCCGTGCACATGCCAGCGTCCCTGCTCCGGTACCTCGCTTGTATTGTAGTTGAAGTATTCATCGTCCGTTTCAAGAAAGCGATACTGCAAACGATAGGCATCGAGATCAGGACCCCAATCCAAACCAAATAGAATGCGATCCTGATATTCAATCAAGAATCGCCGCGCCGTGTAGGGTTGTCTTCCAAGCTCGCCCAGGCGCCCAGAAATGTCGATGTAATAGTTTGGGCACGCATCCAGCATCTTTCCCACCCAGCCAAGATTTTCCGCATAACAACCCACATGAGCGCCAATAAAAGTTGTGTTCGCGTGTCGTTTCACGAGGTTGAAGAAGGCATCCAAGATTGAGATGAAGGGGGGGAAAGGCGGGCTCGTGAATGCCCAATCGTGATGCGCGCCTATCTCCTCCCAGCGTTCGTTGGTTTCGTCAATCGGATCGAAGAAAGCGACGGGGTCTGCCACATGAATGAGCACGGGCAATTTTAGCTCGCCTGCTGCTTCCCAGATTGGAATCAATCGGGCGTCGTCCACTTTGACCAATTGCCCCTGATGGTCTTTGACGTGCAACCCGAACGGTTTCCAAATCTTGAGTCCCTGCGCGCCCGCGTCTTTTTGCACCCTGAGCCTGTTCGCTGCCCAATCAACGAATCCATCGCCCATGCCTTGCCACTTCGACCAATCCACGCCGCCGAAGACTTGAAACCGTTCAGGCGCCTTGGCTTTGAAGTCCTCTAAATGCCTGTAAAGGATTTCTTCGCCCCAACCGCCATCCAAGTCCACATAGTGGGTTACGCCTGTTTCATCGAGCAGGTCAAGCAATTCGTTAATAGGCTTCTTGTCCCAACCGTGGCCGAATGGTTCAGCAAGATGATTGTGTGCGTCGATAACCGGGAACTTCGGCTTGTCTACCGAGGTTGTCTTGCTCACGAGTTGGGATCGCGGGCGGAAGCTCTCGAGCAACATGGAGTCCTCTTCGTCTGGCGGGAGGATTTCCCGCCTTAGGCCATCACCACTTGAATT